>JAAZCH010000055.1 GCA_012513395.1 Tissierellia bacterium | reverse complement strand
GATTTAGCACTTTGGGAAGAGAAAAATATGAGCAATTAGACGAAAAAGAGATACATTTTCCAGATAGAGCGAGAACTGTGGGTAATTATGCTTTTAGGAGTTTACAAGGCTTAAAGTATGTTAGTGGAAATTATGTGGAAACAATAGAACATTCTAGTTTTTATAATAACCAGATTACAGATTTTGATTTTCCTATGTTAAAAGAAGTTGGAGATTCTGCCTTTGGAAATAACAATCTTACAAATTTAGATTCTAACTCTATAATAAAAATAGGTAGTAGTGCTTTTTCTAATAATCAAATAAAAAATATTAATCTATCAGAAGTTATTGAAATAGGTAGTAGTGCTTTTACTAACAATTTCGTTGAAGAACTAATTGCGCCTAAACTTGAAACAGTTGGAACTAGTGCTTTTTCAAATCACAATATGACATCTTTAGACCTTCCAAGTGTAAAGACTATCGGAAATTCAGCATTTTTAGATGAAGTTAGACCTTCATTGAAGACTGTAAATATTCCCCAAGTTATTTCCATAGGAGACAAGGCTTTTTATTCTAATGCTATAGAATCTATTAATATGGAAAATGTTCAGACTATTGGTAATTCAGCTTTTGATAGTCGTACTAGTAATAACAGAAATTTATTAAGAAGTATCGAATTGCCTAATATTAAGTCAATAGGCACAAAAGCTTTTGCATATAATAGAATTACGGAAGCTTATTTGTCATTGGAATTGGAAACTTTACCTGCTGACACATTTAATCTAAACCGTAGCTATAATGCGACAAGAAGAGAAGTTCTTGTATTTTTGCCTAATAGGGAAAATCCTCATAATTTACAAGATGGTAGAGTAAATAATGTACTCCATCATATAATTAATCCTACAGAGGTTATGGTTTCGTATGTGGACGAAGATGGAAACCAAATGGCTGAATCGTTTAGAGAGTATATTATAAATGAGACGACTTATAATGCAATAAATATTTTTGGGTACGAAGTTAATCAATCTATTTTTACTGTTCCCGACAATAGATTGGTCAATGAAGTGAAATTTGTGTACAGAAATTTAGATATACTGGACAAGCAGACATACGGAATAGAAATATATCAAACAAACGAAATTGATACTAATACAAATCTTCCTAAGACTAGATATTATATAGGAAATGATATGACTACAAATCTTTATGTAGATTTGACGGGATTTGATAAAGAGATTACAGATGGAAAACTTAGGGTCTATTTTGATCCGAAATATGTAGATGAAAGTGCAATAAGTATTCCAAGTGCAAGCAGTATAAAGAGCTGGACAGTTAAAGATGGCATGTTGGAAATTTCTCTGAATCCGATTTCTGGTGGTTTCCAATTAATTGTACCTATAAACTGGAAATTTGAGCCTAATATTACTCCAGATAATTATCAATTGGAAATAAATGCATTGTTTTATAGCGAAAATGAAGTAAAGTCTGTAGCTAAGCCGATTTATGTGGAAGGATATTATAATAAACCAGCACTGTCCAAAACAAGTCCATTAAATATACCTGATTATGAT
>JAAZCH010000054.1 GCA_012513395.1 Tissierellia bacterium | reverse complement strand
GTTTTGGTAAGTTTAGGATTGGCTTTCACAGTATCTTTAATTGCTCTATTTACTCGAGAAGTTACATAATTAATATATCTTTCATCGTCTGCACTCACTACGTTAAAAGTAATTCCATCTATTTCCACTTGAACTCTGTTCTTACTCATCTAATCCCATCCTTTCCAAAAAAGGTAGACAAAAGTCTACCTATTAATCTCTTAAAATTGCACCTAATTCAGCCTTTAGATTTTCAACTATTTTCTCCATTATCTCGTTAACTTCTTCATCTTTTAAAGTTTTATCATGGGATCTAAATCTTAGATTAAATGCAACGCTCTTTTTACCTTTTTCTATTTGCTCACCTGTATAGATGTCAAACACTCTAAATTCTTCCAGTATATCTCCTGCTACTTCATTGGCTATTACTTTAACTTGAGACATCATAATGCTTTCGTCTATAATAATTGCCAAGTCCCTGTCAGAGCTTGGATATTTAGGAAGGGGCTTATATAATCTCTCTTCAGTAGAGTTTTCTACAATCAAGTCAAAGTCAAATTCCCCTGCAACCACTCGATTTTTTAGTTCATAGTTTTCCATAACAAGGGGATGAATTTCTCCAAAAGTTCCTAAAAGTTTTTCTCCTAGATAAACATTAGCACAACGACCTGGATGATAAATCTCATTTTCTGATTCCCTTTCAAAAGAATAGTTCTTAATTCCTAATTGCTCAAAAGCTTTTTCCAAAGACTCTTTTACGAAGAAGAAGTCGCTATTTCCGTAAGCAGAAATAATAAACTTTAATTCTTCTGTAGGAATTCCGTCTGCATCTACTTCAGGTGAAAAAGTATTTCCTATTTCATAAGCAAACATATTTTCAATATTTCTATTTTGATTTCTACTAGCTACATCTAAAATATTTCCCAAAAGTGTAGTTCTCATTACTGAGTATTCTTCTCCAAGGGGATTCATTATAGTGACGTATTCTCTTCTCTTATCTCCTTCAGGTATCATTAATTTGTCATAAGTGCTTGGGCTTATAAATGAATATGTCAACAGTTCGCTATATCCCATGCCTTTAAGAGCATTTTTTAATGTCTTTTGTACTTGTCTAAAGTATGGTTTTCCACCACGAGTCATAGCACTCATAATTGGAGTAGGTTTTATATTATTAATTCCATAAAGTCTACCTACTTCTTCAATCAAGTCAGCTTCAATGGTAATATCTCCTCTAAAAGTGGGAACTGTACACTCTAGCACGTCATCTTTTTCTTCTACAAAAATATCTAGTCTTTCAAGATATTCTTTCATTTCAGAAGTTTCTATATCTGTACCTAAAAGCTTATTACATCTTTTTGGTCTCATGGAAACCACAAGGGGCATTTTCTTATTTTCATAAATATCAATTGGATTAGCAACTACTACAGCTGCACCAATTTCTTCTGCAAGCTCGCACGCTCTATCCACAGCTAATCTAGCAAGTTCAGGGTCTAATCCCTTTTCAAAACGGCTGCTAGCTTCAGT
>JAAZCH010000420.1 GCA_012513395.1 Tissierellia bacterium | reverse complement strand
GCATTAGGGAGTTCATCAAACTCAACGGGTATGTTATCTGCACTTATTCTAGTCTTAAAAGTTGCGTTATTAGTTTTAGGAATTATGGGTGCAGTTCAATTTAAAGAGTCTACTAAAGTTACTAGTGCACCAAATGTTCTGCTAATCGTTGCTGGAGCTCTGTCTTTTATACCATTCTTAGGATGGGTAGGTGGAATTATCGCAATTGTAGGTGGAAGCTTATATTTAGGGAAACTTAAGAACTTTAAAGTTGAGTAACCTAAGAATCAACTGCAAAATTGATGAGTTTTAATGAGGATAAATTTAAGATTTATCCTTTTTAAAAATTAAATGGCTATTTTAAATACAGGTTGTAAAATTTGAGTCAAGTCCATAATATTGTGTAAATCTTACTAGCACAATATTTACTATTCCATCCTAATATATAATTTAGAAGATGTTATCCAATCCTCATTGATATCAATGAGGATTGCGCCTATTAGACGCATGGCTGAATCTTCATTAGGAAATATTCTAACGACTTTTTCTCGTCTTCTAACTTCTTGATTTAATCTTTCTATGCAATTTGTAGATCTAAGTCTGCTATGAATTACGTCAGTAGCTAAATATGCAAAGGCATCTTCAAATCCTTCATCTAAGGTGTTTAATGAGTTTTTAAATTTCTTTTCATTTTCGTATTTTAAGAATATTTCTTCTTTCATTTTTCTTGCCAAGTTGATATCTTGGATTTTAAATAGTGCTTTGATATCAGCTCTAAATTCTTCAGTGTTTTTCTTTGGTGCTTTTGATAGGATATTTCTTAGAAAATGAACCTGGCATCTTTGCCATATTACATTTATGAAGGATTCTTTTATTGCTTTTACTAGACCTTTGTGAGCATCTGATATTACCATTTTAAGCCCAGATAGCCCTCTAGATTTTAAATATTCAAAGAAGTTTGACCAAGAGTATTCACTTTCACTAGCACTTAGGTCTAAGCCTATAATTTCTCTATTTCCTTTTTCAGTTATTCCTATTGCAATATGACAAGCTTTTGATACTACTCTATTGTTTTCCCTTACTTTTATGTATACTACATCTACAATTATGTAGGGATATTTTATCGTGCTTAGGTCACTATTTCTCCATAGTTTTACTTCTTCGTCAAGCTCTTTAGTTAGGGATGATACAAAGGATTTAGAATATGTTTTACCACACATATTTTCTATCACCTTGGATACTTTTCTTGTTGATACTCCTTGTACATACATTTCTAGCATGGTTGCAAGTAGAGCTTTTTCATTTCTTTGATATCTTTCAAAAATTTCAGTTGAGAATTTACCATCTCTTGTTCTAGGTACTCTTAAGGTTAAGGTTCCTATCTTCGTTGTGTAGTCACGCTCATAGTATCCATTTCGATAAGTGCTACGATTAGGGTCTCTTTGATAGGCTGTATTTTCTAAGTATTCATCTCTTTCTTTTTCCATAAGTTCGTTAAATACTTTGGTTAGAATAGTTCTTGTTATATCGTTTTTAACTTCTGCGTTGATTAAATTTTGAATATCTTCTGTGTGTAATGTAAAATGTAATTGGGTCATTTGTTCCTCCTAGTTGGTTTTTGTCGTTAAAAACATTGTACTAGTTTAGGTTTCAAATGACCTTTTCTTTTTACACAATTATACGGCCTCTATCGAAAAATAGCACTTTTTGATGTATAATAAAGTGAAAAAAACAGAATAATGTCAATTTCCTTACATTTTACAAAGAGGAAAATTGAAGAAAAATGGTAAAACTTTTTGACACAGTTTTGTCAGAAATGTAAAATATAATTACAATATAACTAGGGGGTTAGAAAT
>JAAZCH010000419.1 GCA_012513395.1 Tissierellia bacterium | reverse complement strand
TGAAGTTTCTCGCATCTTTGAACCTGCTATACCCATAGCTGCATACATTGCTAAAGCTAAAGGAGGAGTCATTCCATCTAAAGAACCAGTTATACTTGGAAGTACAGCAGCAGCAAGGAGTGGATTCACACCTACAGCAACGAGACCGCCCAATATCATAGGTCCAAAAATAGCTACCTGAGCAGAGCCAGTAATAAACATTCCTAAAAAGGCAGTAAATATTGGAAAGAATAAAGAAATTTGTAATTTTGACATATTAAATGTTCCAATATATTCTCCTAAAGCCTCGCCAATCTTAGCCTCACCGAATAACTCCGATAGACAATACGCAAAATAAACAGTAGCCGCAACAGGAACTATTTGAGAAATGCTTTTTTTGAATAATTTAAATATAGAAACTGGAGTTAAACCGCCTTCAATATCATTCCTGCTAATAATCAGCGCATATATAGCTGCGACGCCAGGAGTCATTAAAATTACAGAACTAGAAAGAGCAGATGCACCATCGGAACCTAGTCTCTCAGTAAAAAAAGTGTCTTTTAATTGAAAATCTAAAAACAATGGTATAAAAATAATCAAAGGAACTAATAAAGCTTTCCAACCCTTTGTAAGTGTTTCCTTTAAATCAGGTCTATCTTCTACTGGAACAGCCTCAACATTGTAATATCTGATAAACCCATAAAGTGTCAAGCCTCTTTGGAATATATACCAAAGTCCAACTCCCCATACTGCCATCCAATATGTAGATAAAGGATATCTCCCAGGAAATAGGGAATCTAAAACTCCAAATGCAAGTAATATAGTTCCAGATGGCGGGATGCAAGGACCCAAAGAACTAGCTGCCATTTCCGTAGTAGCTGCCAATTCCCTAGGGAATTTCGTATTAATCATAGTAGGAATGGTGAAAACTCCAGTTGCTGCAACATTCCCAGGCCCCGTCCCAGATAGCGCTGCCATAAATGTACTAGAAATTAAAGCAACCCAACCTGCCCCACCTTTAAATCTTCCCACAATCGCTAAAATGAAATCTATAACATATTTTACTACATGGGTTTCTCCAAAGATGAAAGCCAAAGATAAAAATGCCACAATAGCATAAAACAAAGTATTTGTAGTTGGCTTAAATAAATAATACAAAAGTCGGTCATACCTTCCCAAAGCTATTACCATAACTAAAAAACCTATAAACATAGCCTCGTAAATCGGTCTTTTATATAAAACAAATACAATTAGAATAGTAATAAGTAAAATAAAAAGATAAATTAATTCTACAGGTATATTCATTAATTTGCTCCTTTCTTGTTTTTTAACAGAAATGAAAAAAGGAAAAGATTATTAGTACATGTTACCAATATAATAGATATACCCTAATATAAAAAACTATAAAACCAAAAAAAGAAATTTGTTAGTTTTTTATTAATTATAAGATAACAAATGAGGTAATCTCATAAAAGAAGCAAAGAAATAATATTACATAATAAATCCATGTCGGCCATAGATTGGACAATATTGTCCACTAAGATATCCTCTATGCGCAAATTTTTCCGTAGTCAGTGCTGCGTGTATAACCTCATCACGCCATCCAATAAAAGAGTAAATCAAAAAATAAAATACAATTTCTTTAAACATTTCTTCAACTTTCTAATTTTTGATAATATAGTTATTATTGTATCATATTTTCGAAAAAGAAATTTTATTTTCATATTAAATGCATAAAGACTAAAAAAGACCATTTGGTCAGAAAACAAGATGGTCTTTCATTTCATTTTTATCAATTTAATTTATTTCTTCCACAATATAGCCCGCTTCTTCTACGGCATTTATTAATACTTCGTCAGAAATTTCTTTTGAGTGTTCTATAATGGCTTGATTTTCTTCTAAATTCACAATTCCTTTAACTCCTTCAATAGAATTCAATGCTTTTTCAACTCGATTACTACAATGGGAACAAGTCATACCGCTTATCTTCATTATTTTACTTGGCAAGTTTAATTTTTGTGAATAATCTACATTAATAGATTCTCTTTTGACTTCAACTGCTACTTTATCAGACTCTTCAATGCTACTAGTCTCAATCGCCTTGAAACTATTAAGTCTCAATGCATTTCCTACAACAAATAAGGAAGACATGCTCATTG
>JAAZCH010000418.1 GCA_012513395.1 Tissierellia bacterium | reverse complement strand
TGAAGTTTCTCGCATCTTTGAACCTGCTATACCCATAGCTGCATACATTGCTAAAGCTAAAGGAGGAGTCATTCCATCTAAAGAACCAGTTATACTTGGAAGTACAGCAGCAGCAAGGAGTGGATTCACACCTACAGCAACAAGACCACCCAATATCATAGGTCCAAAGATGGCTACCTGAGCTGATCCAGTAATAAACATTCCTAAAAAGGCAGTAAACATTGGAAAGAATAAAGAAATTTGTAATTTTGACATATTAAATGTTCCAATATATTCTCCTAAAGCCTCGCCAATCTTTGCCTCACCGAAAAGCTCCGATAAACAATACGCAAAATAAACAGTAGCCGCAACAGGAACTATTTGAGAAATGCTTTTTTTGAATAATTTAAATATAGAAACTGGAGTTAAACCGCCTTCAATATCATTCCTGCTAATTATCAGCGCATATATAGCCGCGACGCCTGGAGTCATTAAAATTACAGAACTAGAAAGAGCAGAAGCACCATCGGAACCTAGCCTATCAGTAAAAAAAGTGTCTTTTAATTGAAAATCTAAAAATAATGGTATAAAAATAATCAAAGGAACCAATAAAGCTTTCCAACCTTTTGTTAATGTTTCCTTTAAATCAGGTCTATCTTCTACTGGAACAGCTTCAACATTGTAAAATCTAATAAATCCATAAAGCGTTAAGCCTCTTTGGAATATGTACCAAAGTCCAACTCCCCAAACAGCCATCCAATATGTAGATAAAGGATATTTCCCAGGAAATAGGGAATCCAAAACTCCAAATGCAAGTAAAATGGTTCCCGATGGTGGGATGCAAGGTCCTAAAGAACTTGCTGCCATCTCCGTAGTAGCTGCCAACTCCCTTGGAAATTTCGTATTAATCATAGCAGGAATAGTGAAAACTCCAGTCGCAGCAACATTTCCAGGTCCAGTACCTGATAGTGCCGCCATAAATGTGCTAGAAATTAAAGCAACCCAACCTGCACCACCTTTAAATCTTCCTACAATCGCTAAAATAAAATCAATAACGTACTTTACTACATGGGTTTCTCCAAAGATGAAAGCCAAAGATAAAAACGCTACAATAGCGTAAAACAAAGTATTTGTAGTAGGCTTAAATAAATAATACAAAAGTCGGTCATACCTTCCCAAAGCTATTACCATAACTAAAAAACCTATAAACATAGCCTCGTAAATTGGTCTTTTATATAAAACAAATACAATTAGAATAGTAATAAGTAAAATAAAAAGATAAATTAATTCTAAAGGTATATTCATTAATTTGCTCCTTTCTTGTTTTTTTAACAGAAATGAAAAAGAAGAGATTATTAGTATATGTTACCAATATAATAGATATACCCTAATATAAAAAACTATAAAACCAAAAAAAGAAATTTGTTAGTTTTTTATTAATTATTAGATAACAAATGAGAGAATCCCATAAAAGAAGCAAAGAAATAATATTACATAATGAATCCATGTCAGCCATAAATTGGACAATATGGCTCACTAAGATATTCTCTTTTCAGAAATTTTCCCGTAGTCAATGCTACGTATACAACATCAGCACACCCTCAAATAAAATTGTAAATAAAAAACAATTTCTTTCAACATTTTTTCAACTTTTTATTTTTTATAACATAAATATTATTGTATCATATTTTCGAAAACAGAAATTTTATTTTCATATTGAAATGCATAAAGACTAAAAAAGACCAATTAGTCCGAAAACTAAATGGTCTTTTGTATCATTTTTAACAATTTTCATTAAACTATTTCTTCCACAATATAACCTGCTTCTTCTACAGCATTTATTAATACTTCGTCAGAAATTTCTTTTGAGAGTTCTACAATGGCTTGATTTTCTTCTAAATTCAAAGTTGCTTTTACACCTTCAATAGAATTCAATGCTTTTTCAACTCGATTACTGCAATGGGAACAAGTCATACCGCTTATCTTCATTATTTTACTTGGCAAGTTTAATTTTGGTGAATAATCTACATTAATAGATTCTCTTTTGACTTCAACTGCTACTTTATCAGACTCTTCAATGCTACTAGTCTCAATCGCCTTGAAACTATTAAGTCTCAATGCATTTCCTACAACAAATAAGGAAGACATGCTCATTG
>JAAZCH010000417.1 GCA_012513395.1 Tissierellia bacterium | reverse complement strand
TAATGAGCTAACAGGTTTTAAAGATAGTAAGATTTGGAATATGCTCTATAACTTCCAGGAGGATGCAGCTCTTGCCATAATAAATAAATTGGAAGAATATAATGGCTGTATACTGGCTGATAGTGTAGGCTTAGGAAAAACCTTCACTGCTCTAGCTGTTGTTAAATATTATGAAAACAGGAATAAATCAGTACTTGTTTTATGCCCTAAAAAACTAGCAGAAAACTGGAACACATATAGAAGTAACTATGTTAACAATATTTTATCAGAAGATAGGCTAAGATATGATGTACTTTTTCACACTGACTTGTCAAGGGAGACAGGCGAATCTAATGGAATAGATTTAGAAAGAATCAATTGGGGAAACTATGACTTGGTAGTTATTGATGAAAGTCACAATTTTAGAAATGGTGGACAACTATATGGAGACGATGATGATAAAAGAGAAAACAGATATTTAAGATTACTAAATAAGGTGATTAGGCAGGGAGTAAAAACAAAGGTTTTAATGCTATCAGCTACACCTGTAAACAATAAATTTCTAGACTTGAGGAATCAATTGGCCCTATCCTATGAGGGGGAGAGTAGAAAGTTACAAGAAAAGCTTAAAATGGAAAAGACCATAGATGATGTATTTAAATCAGCCCAAAGGGCTTTTAATGTATGGGCAGATTTTGAGCCAGCAAATAGAACCACCAAGAAACTTTTAAGCATGCTAGATTTTGATTTCTTTAAAATTTTAGACAATGTAACCATAGCCAGGAGTAGGAAGCATATAGAAAGATATTATGATACAAAAGAAATTGGATCCTTTCCAGAAAGATTAAAACCAATTTCTATAAGGGAAGGGTTAACCGACCTAGAAAGCGCAGTAAATTACAATGATATATATGATATATTAACATCCTTAAATCTTACTATTTACACACCATCCCTATATATTTTGCCTTCACGCTTAGATAAATATGAAAACAGGACAGGCATAAAGGGAGAAAACCTCACCCAGTCTGGGAGGGAAAAGGGTGTACAAAAGCTAATGAGTATCAATCTATTAAAAAGATTAGAATCCTCTGTTCATTCTTTCAAATTAACACTTTTAAAGATAAAAGACTATATAGATTCCACTATTGAAATTATTGAAAATTTTGATGGCCATGCCAGTTTAGATTTAAGTGAAATTCAAAGTGGAGATAATTTTGACTTTGACGACCAAAATACTGACTATTTTACAGTAGGTAGAAAGATAAAGGTTGACTTGGAAGATATGGACTATATGTCCTGGTATAGGGAGTTAAAAAAGGATGCAGAGTATCTGGAACTACTTGCATCAATGATAGAAGATATAGAACCAAAATATGATAATAAATTAAAAAAACTACTGAAAATGATTGATAACAAAATAAGTAATCCTATAAACCAAGGGAATAAAAAAATACTAATCTTTACAGCCTTTTCTGATACAGCTGAATATCTCTACCAACATGTATCATCCCATGTGCTGGGAAAACATGGCTTGAATTCAGCCTTGATAACAGGAAGTGTGGATGGTAGGACTACCCTAAAAAACTTTAAAGCAGATATGAATCGGATTTTAACCTGTTTTTCACCAATCTCAAAAGATAAAGACACTCTTTTGCCTGATGAAAATAAAGAAGTAGACATACTAATAGCTACAGATTGTATTTCCGAGGGACAAAATCTTCAAGATTGTGATTATTTAATAAACTACGATATTCACTGGAATCCAGTAAGAATAATTCAAAGATTTGGTCGGATTGATAGGATTGGGAGCAAAAATTCTCAGATACAATTGGTGAACTTCTGGCCAGACATGGATCTAGATGAATATATAAACCTAAAATCCAGAGTAGAAACTAAAATGAAAATATCGGTTATGACATCAACAGGTGATGATGACCCTATAAACCAGGATGAAAAAGGTGATTTGGAGTACAGAAGGGCTCAGTTGGAAAGATTGAAGGAAGAAGTTGTAGATCTGGAAGATATAAGTGGAGGTATATCAATAATGGATTTAGGGTTAAATGACTTTAGATTGGATCTTTTATCCTATCTAGATAAATATAAGAGGCCAGAAGCAATTCCTATGGGAATCCATAGTGTAACCTCTTCTCAGCTAGATATTGAGCCTGGAGTTATATTTGTCTTGAAAAATATAAATGATAACGTAAACAAAAACCATCAAAATAGACTTC
>JAAZCH010000416.1 GCA_012513395.1 Tissierellia bacterium | reverse complement strand
TTCCTCCCAATCCTATAATCGAGACCTCAAAATTCGTTTTTCCAAGTCTTCTGGTTCTCACATTTTCACCTACTAAAAATTGTCACGATTGTGGTGTGCTTCCTACTATATATATTAACTGATGTTTTGAAGTTTTACAACCAGTTTAGAAAATTAATTTCTTGAGCTTTTCTTTGTACATAACCTAAAATATAGCAAGTGGTCCATAAGGGCCTTCGATTACTTCGATTTTAGTTTCGAATATATCTGTTAATAAATCGGATTTCATAATCTCATCTACTGTTCCAAAGGCGGAAATTTTTCCTTCCTTCATGGCACAAATTCTGTCTGAGTATTTCGCAGCGAAATTTATATCGTGCATCACTGCCAAAATTGTCTTTCCAAATTGGTTGGCCGCGTATCTTAAATGCTCCATCATATGAACTGAACGAGCTACGTCCAAATTATTTAAAGGTTCGTCTAGCAAAATGTACTCCGTCTCTTGGCAAAGGACCATCGCCACATAGGCTCTTTGTCTTTGTCCGCCTGAAAGTTCTTCTAGATACCTATTTTCTAATTCTGTCAAATGAAGAAAGTCGATATATTTGGAAATAATCTTTTCATCTTCTGAAGTTAGTCTGCCTTTGGAGTATGGAAATCTTCCAAATCCTACTAACTGTCTTACAGTCAATCTCGTTACAAAATGATTTTCCTGTCTTAAAATGGTCAAGATTTTTGCCAAGTCTTCTGATTTTGAATTTGTCACATCCATATTAGCCACAGCTATATGTCCTTCGTCCATATTTAAAAGTCTGCCTATCATGTGAAGTGTGGTGGATTTTCCTGCGCCATTAGGTCCGATTAAAGATGTAAGTCCTGCTTTTGGAATTTCTATATTAAGAGGTCCTATCTCCACTTCATCTGTATATGCTTTTTTTACATTTTCTATTTTTATCATAATACACCTTTCTTTAATATAACGATTAAAAACGCAATTCCACCGAACATCTCGATAATTACAGATACGACTCCTTGGGCATTAAACACGTGATACATGAAAAAGTATGCGCCAGTAATTATCAAAAATCCTATTGCCAAAGCCATGGGAAAAATATATCTGTGGTCATAGGTTTGAGCAGCTTGATAACTCAAAGTGGCTACCAAAAATCCATAAAATGTTAGCGGACCTACTAGAGCTGTAGAAATGGACATCAATATAGAAACCAGTACCAAGGATTTAATAACTCCCTTTTGGTGATTAGCACCAAGTGCTGTAGCGACTCCTTTTCCCAAGGACAATAAATTTAGTCGATTGGAAAATGCAAATATTGCAATCGCTGTAATCACTACAATGGGAATAGCTACAGGAAAATAAGATGCATCAGCATTATTTACTGATCCAAATAATCTAGCTTGCAAAATGTCAAACTCCGATGGAGCTAATAGTCTTCTCATAAATGTAGAAAGAGATCTCAGTCCCGTTCCCATGATTACTCCCACCAAAAGCATCAGCTGCAAATCTCCATACTTTCCAGAGAGTAGCCAACCGTAAAGTAATAGACACATCAAAACCATAATCACTATTTGAAACACAAAAGCTTCTACTGTATTGAAGTTTATTAAAGTTCTAGCTCCGAAGAAAAATATTATGCTGGTGTGTATAGTAGTGTACAAAGCTTCAAATCCCAATAGAGAAGGTGTGATTACCTTGTTATTGGTAATGGACTGGAAGGTTACAGTGGATAGACTTTGGCATACTGCAGCTATAATCATAGCCACTACTGCCACCATCCTCCTTCTTACAACTGGCAAAAACGACGGAGAATCCACAGGAACAGGATTGTTGTAAACCAGTAATCCGTAAGAGGCCAAAACTCCTAAAGCAATTAGACTAATTAATAATATCCAGTATCTTCTCTCTTCTTTTTTAGTTCGGAAGGCTTTGGCTGATCTTTCTTCAGTAACTATTTTTTCTTCTTCAAAGCATCCTGTTATAATCATTTTCGCCTCCTTTGCCTTAATAAAATAACTATAAATACAATAGCGCCCACTGTACCCAGTATCAAAGATACAGGAACTTCAAAGGGCATAATTATAGTTCTGGAAACTATATCGCTTAAAGTTATGGCTCCCATACCTATAACGCAAACCCAAGGCAAATTGCTTCTGAGATCATCTCCTCTATAAATGGAAACGATATTAGGCACAATCAATCCCAAAAACGGCAAATTTCCAATAACTGCGGCTACAATTCCCACTGCCAGAGAAATCAAAGCCGTTCCTATGAGAATGATTTTATTATAATTTAGTCCAAGGCTGGTCACTATATCCTCACCTAATCCCGCCAAGGTCAGTCTATCTGCATAAATAAATATTGCTATAGTAATAAAAATTATCGCCCACAAGTATTCGTATCGTCCCACTTGCACAGATGCAAAGGATCCTACAAACCAAGACTCTATATTTTGTGTCATTTGAAAAACTAATCCCAAAAATGTGGTGACTGCAGAAATCACTGCTCCTAACATCATCCCCATTATGGGAACGATTAGTGAAGATCTGAGTTTAACTCTTCTTAAAAATAAAAAGAAAATCATAGTTCCTACAAAAGAAAATGCGATGGCACCTAACATCCTCTGGGCCAATGTAGGTCCAGGGATAAGTATATATACGAACATCAAACCTAAACCTGCCCACTCTATTGTTCCAGTTGTAGTAGGTTCTACGAGTTTATTTTGAGTTATAAGCTGCATCACCAATCCAGACATGGACATGGCTGCTCCTGTGAGCATCAACGCTGCAGTCCTTGGAACTCTAGTTATAAAAAACATATCCATTCCATCTGCTTGACCACGAATATCATAAACTCCAGTCATAAGAGAAATTATTCCTAAAATAATTACAATTGATATTGCAAATATAAACTTTTTCGTCCATATCTTTTTATATTTATAACGTTGGGGCTGAGATTCCCCAGCCCCAACGTTATGTTGAATTTCATTTTTATGCACTACATGTACTCCTATCTATTTTCCTAAAGCTTCGCTAATATTTTGGAATAATTTAGTAAAAGTTTGAATCGATTCATTTGTGTACGTATCATCTGGAGCATAAAGAAGATTTCCTTCTGTAATAGCTTTTGTATTTTGAAGTGCTGGCGAGTTTTCGATAACATCTTTCGCTGAAGATGAATCGGCAGCAGATGCTACAGATGCGTCACGATCTAAAACGAAAATCCAATCCGGATTACTTTGGGCGATGGCTTCTACCGAAACGTCATCTCCTTTGTGATCCGCAGATGCGTCTTCGATTTCCAGCGCAGGAGTCCAATTGAAAATTTCATAAAGTGGTCCCCATACCCTTCCT
This sequence comes from Tissierellia bacterium, assembly GCA_012513395.1. The sequence goes on along the minus strand of JAAZCH010000416.1, from coordinate 1,143 downwards.
GAACGAGGAGCAGAAAATCCTATTTCTCCACCAGATACAACGATAGACATAATAGTATCAGTTCCGTTGTAAGCTGCTTTCGCATCATCTAGAGATTTTTCAAATTCATCTACAATTTTTTGTGCTTCGTCATTTTTATCAAAAATTTGTCCAAGAGCCAAAGTAGAATCTTTAAATCCATTTATTAAATTATCTCCAGCATTTTCTGCATCTACCGAAACGTCATAGTTAAAGTCTAAGACAACTGCATTTGGAACTAGTTTTTTTATTTCGTCATAGTAGTTAGCAAATCTTTGTCCAATTATAACCAAATCAGGATCAGCCGCTGCGATAATTTCTAAATTAGGCTCACGATGATTGCCGATATTTAAAACAGATTCATCTAACACATAATTTGAATTTGGAGGCATTACATCTTTCGGTGCAGCTGCAAGCTTAACTCCCAATGCTTCTAAAGTATCAAAAGTTCTGTTGTCTAATCCAATTACCGTTTGTGGATTTACAGGAACATTTACTGTGCCGTGAATATCTGTAATCTCTACAGTTGCATCTTCTACTTCTTCTGTGGTTTCTACATTTTCTACAACTTCTACAGGTTCATCTTCCGTCTTTGTAGTAGTATTATTGGTGTTTGAACAAGCTACCAATATTAAAGAAAAGGCTGCTAAAATCGCAGTCAATTTTAAAACTTTGTAATTTTTCATAAGTATCTCCCTTTTTCTCGAATCGAGTAAATTTGTGAATATATATATCAATATCTTTTTAAAAAACATTATGGGCTGTAGTGCTTGATTTAGTTTTTGATATTGATTATCATTCTGTTGGAAGTAATTATATAGTCTTAAAATTTCTTTGTCAACAAGGTTTTTTAAAATGTATATGAAATTCATGTAATTGTATTCTGACTCTTTGAATAAAAAAAGCATTTGATTTGTATATTTTTATACAAACCAAATGCTTTTCAATTCGCAATACTTTTTATTAGTCCATTAAATAATCCGTCATAGCCACGGCTTTTCCGTCTTTTATATAAACTCTTGGGACTCGTCTTCCTACTGTGGAGTGGATGTCGATGTTTCCTGTGTTTAAAAGCGCTGCTAGTTCTGCAGTTGTCGGAGCATTTTCCACATGTCCAAATAGGAT
>JAAZCH010000415.1 GCA_012513395.1 Tissierellia bacterium | reverse complement strand
GCTGATCTACAAATCATTCTTTTGTAGCAAGCACAGTAAGTGTACGGACACTTACGAAAAATTGATGGAGCAGGAACCAAATCCCCTGCTCCTTTTTTATATCAATTTTAACTTGTTAGGGAGAACCCTAAGACCCCAAAAACATTCCAAGGAGGATACCATTATGGCAAATAGAGTAAGAACAGAGAGATTAGAAATAAAACTAACCAAGGAAGAAAAAGAATTGTTTCAAGCAAAGATGAGACAAGCAAAATGCAAAAGCATGAACCACTTTTTGAGAAAGTGCGTATTAGAAAAAGAAATCTATACTGTAGATTTAAAACCCTTCAACGAACTACAAGGACTACTTGCCAATGCAACAAACAACATCAATCAAATCGCTAAACGAGTGAATTCTACTGGAATTATTTATAAAGATGACATCAATGATATGAGTGAAGAGATAGAACAGTTCTCAAAAGAGCTATGGCAAATTCACACCTTACTTCTTGATAGAACACGAAAAAATGAGGACAACTAAAATGGCTATTACAAAGATTCATCCCATAAAATCAACCTTGAATTATGCCATTGACTACATCACAAACGCAGATAAAACAGATGAGAAGTTACTAGTTTCCTCTTACCTTTGTCACCCTATTTCCGCTCACACAGCATTTATGAAAACTAGGGAAGAAGCAAATACAAGTGGATCAGTTCTTGCCAGACATCTTATTCAATCATTTTATCCAGGGGAAACAACACCAGAAAAGGCACATGAAATTGGACTGGAACTATGCCGAAAAATCTTAAAAGATGAATACCAATACGTACTTTCAACTCATCTCGATAAGGGTCATATTCACAACCATATCATCTTCAATAATGTGAATAGTAAGACTGGCAAATGCTACCAATCGAATAAGCGGAGCTATCATCAAATTCGCTTTCAAAGCGATACTTTGTGCAAAGAAAATAACCTCAGTGTGATAGACGAATATTATGAAGCCTACAAGAAAAAATATAAGACTAACGGCAAAAGCTGGTATGAAAATGAACAGCACAATGGAGGAACTTCTTGGAAAAGCAAACTTCAATTTGATATCGATCGACTCATCAAGCAATCAAAAGACTGGGATGAATTTCTGTCAAAAATGAGTTTACAAGGTTATGAAATCAAGCAAGGAAAACACATTGCCCTTAAGCATAAGGACAAAGAAAGATTTACTAGAGCTAAAACAATCGGAGAAGATTATACCGAAGAAAGAATCAAGGAAAGGATTCTAGCGGCTGTCAACACACGCTCAGAAAAGCCAAAATCAAGAGTTAAAATGATAATTGATGTTGAGTCAAACCCAAAGGTAAAAGAATCAAAAGGATATGAATTCTGGGCTAAAAAGCACAATTTAAAAGTAATGGCTGGATCTGTTATTTTTCTTCGAGAGCAAGGTATTAAGTCTGTTGCACAACTAGATGTTCTCATTCAGGAAGGAGCTGATAAACGTCAAGAATTACAAGAAAAGATAAAATTAATTGATGATAAATCGACTCAACTATCATCGGTAATGGAACATGCTCATACCGTCAAACGGTTCAAGGAAATTTATAAATATCACAAGGATAATTCAGATGATAAGCAATTTGAAGACGAATATTCCAGAGAAATCTCTCTTTATAAAGTGGCTGCAACGGAACTGCTGAAAACTTATAAGACGCTACCAGATACCAAAGAAATCTTGGCTGAATTAGATATTCTTCAAGAAAAAAAGAATACACTGATGAAAGAGTATTCTGATTCAAAAACCAATATGGATGACCTATTCACCATCCGTAAAAACTTTGAGCAATACATGGGGAAAGAGATGGAGAGATAGTGCTACTGTCTCTCTTCTTTCTCATTTACCAATTTCATTTTCAAAATATAACATTGGATTAAGAATGAGCTTCTGGATTTATTTGAGCACCTTAATGGCATAAATTGAATTCAATCTTCATTTCTCCTGATCATTTTACTATAATATGCTTAAACAGGAGGATTTCGAAATGAAAGAACGAAAACTTAAAGTCACCTATGCACCAGGAACAGAATACAAAGAAAAAATCCCTCGCATTGTATTGCAAGGGAAATGGCTAAAAGAATTAGGTTTCGAGGTTGGAGATGAAATCATCATAACGGTCGATGATGAAATTTCTGCGAAGTTGTCAGTTGAAAAAATCTAATTTAATTATTCGATATTGCTAATATACTCCTTCAACTTTACAATTCTGTCCTCTACGTCAACGCCATCGGAATTTTGCGAGATAGGAAGTCTATCAACAACACTCCTATCATCATTGCTATAAACCATATATGAATCATTCTCACATGTGAGATAGATATTAGCATAAATCAAGCATTGTCCCATATCGTCTCTGGACAAATTAGCATCGTCAACTTCCTTCAAGTAAGGCATATATGAATTCTGTGACAATTGGGATTTTGTCTGCATAACAGAATATAAGTATGGTTTAGTAGCGGCTTCTGCGTTACTTAACTTGCCATAACTTCCAGGACGGAAAGCAGGATACTTAACATAATAGTAATTCCATGGATAAATCTCATCGTTCTCGCACTTTTCAACAAATTTACCGATGATACTATCAAGTACATCATTATTGAAAGTCTCATTAGTAGACAACAAAGAAACCAAGACTGCCTTTGTATTATCAAACCCGCTATTGGCACTTCTGTGAAAAAGTTCATCCCATGCTAATTGTAGACTCTTGGACGCATATTGATAACGCCATTTATTTCTTTCTTGTTGTCCATAATTTCCGATAGCCATCAATGCACAGTCAATCTTATCCCAGGAACAGGTAAAAAGAGATTTGAAGCGAGGTGTGTAGGATAGGTTTTCGAGTCCGATAATCCCAATTTGTCCTTTTAGCCTTTCATGGTCTTCTAATTCAAAAACTTCCTCTCTTCGATCTGAATGTTTTTCCAAAAACACAATTTTATCTTTTTCCTCTTTCAATTGATTTACATTGAAATGATTTTCAATGCTGTCATCAATCAATCCAGTAAGAATAATTGCATCGACTTGTTGAAGAATGGCAGGGATTCGGTTTTTATCAAGTCTATCGCTGACCTCATCTTCAGAATTTTGGATCAAGTTGTTTACGATTCTAATTCTTCTGTTAAAATTATCCTTTGATATGTCCTCCTGATGTCGCAGATATACTGTGATCGCATAAAGCAACACTATTCTGTTTAATGGGAATTGGCGGATTCTTCCCGATTTATCTGAGTAGGAGTTTACACAATCCTCAAAAATATCAATCTTATATCTGGAATCAACAACAATTTTCTCTGCTTCGTGTGTATGGCTCATAAATGAGTTTAGGAACTCTGTAGGACTACTATATCCATCAATTAAACACCAACAATTAAAGAACTCTTCAAGCGTTGCAATATTATCTGGAGTATTTTCATTCTGTGCAGAAAAATACAAGTGAAGCAAATCGAAAATATCGCTACTGTAACTCTGAGGAGACTTGCCACTTTGATAGCAAATTATATCGCAAATGAATTTGAAATAACGTAAAAATTTATCGTCAATGATATTGTCAGAACTTCCATTACGATATATCCAAAGAAGGTCTGTCCATGTCTTATCAATACTGTCAATAATTCGGTCAGCATTTTTTGCTCCGGTTTTTCTGTCAAGTATTCTAATTTCCCGATCCAACTCTGCCTTGAAGTGTTCAAAGGGAGTCAATGGCTTACCACGAGAGTTCATCTTAATGTAAAGTTCATCTGTAAGTCCCATATCTTTTATGGGTAGGAAGTAAAAAGTAATAGCTTGATTTTCTAAACGTTCCCAAATGTTTCGAGCATCTTTAAAGCGTTTGTTAATTGCATCCAGCATAACTAACATCGAACTAATAGTCGGGTCTTTCTTCCATTCCAATGGGAACCATGCTTGATTGATAATTTCGGCAGATAGGTTTCCCTCAAATGATGGACTAAAGTCAACTAACTCAGTACAAAAATATCTTGCACTATATCTTGTTTCATAGCTGAATTTCTTAAGGAAATTGTGTTTTTCTGCTGGAATCTTTTCTTTCTTAGCAGCGTACCAATGCAATAAAAATAGAGTGGTTAAACGCTGTTGACCGTCCAAGGGAGTCATCGTGCCATTATCATCTATATCACCGTACACAAAGTCCAAGGTGATGGAATCGCCAGCAATGGCATTATAGAGAGAATCCAGAAAACGAATTCTTATTCTATCTACATCATCGTCCACACGCCCCTGAGCATAATCACGCTGAATGATAGGAATCGCAATTTTTTTAAGCTGAACAGCTTCTTCACCATCCATGAACTCAGTTTCAAATATATTAATAAATGAGTGGAGTTTTGTACTCATTATGCTCCCTCCTTTTCCAAAATGATTGGCTCAGCTAAATAATCAACAAGCACAGTATTTATGGCTTTTACATAAGCCTTTCGGTCCGCCTCTCCCCAAAAATACAGTTGATTTTCCGCAGAAGGAGTATAGTACTTCAAGAATACCATTTTTGTGCAGAATGGAATATACTGTCCCTTTTTATCCATATCCACAATTACATTTCTCTTTACATCAAAAGTTGAATTATTGAGTGCTGCGTTGTCAGATGTATTTAGCAAAGCAAGATTTGCAATAGAGTGCAAATATTCAGTATTACCAGACACAGATAACATAGCAAGAACCTTTTGTTGGATTGCCTCAAATTCAGTACGCTCAAGTTTAGGTTTATCGATAGCAGCCTGCATTTCATTAGCCAACATATCGTGGTTATGTTCTATAAAATTGACCGAAGGAATATGAAGTGCTAACCATTCTTTCCATACCTCCTGGGTACGCATACCTTCAGATTGCTGTGCGTGGATGTGCTCCAAACTCCAAGAAACTTTGCTGCTTTTATTATATTTAAATTTGTCGAACGGGAACCATTGTGTGTGTTCACCGTTTTGTCGTACAGATTCCACATTAAATAAAAATAAGAGCGTATTTATACGTTTATATTCCAATGGTTTTTCATAACTCAACTCAGAGTAGTTACCAGATATAGCGACACTTTTTTTAATGAAACCATTGAGCATGGAGTTGAACTCGTCTTTGGTTTTATTTTCAGACAGTTCAAATATTTCATGTAGAGTTAAAGTATTGGATGCAATAAGATAACCGATTTTGTGATAAAGTTCATGGTTCTCAAACCAGTCTTTCAAGATAAGGAATGTCTGCTGAATCTTTCTCCAAATCGTATCCAGAGGTTGTGTCTTACGCATTTCATCAAACTTAAAGAATGTATAATACTTTTCACGAGTGGAGTCTTGTTTTCCAGTAATCAAATCAAGAACAAGGTCTATACGTGTTTGATATTTATTCTTATTGTTATTAGTCAAAAAATACCACAACGAATCATTGTGCAATTCCTTTTCGATGTTATCCCATTGCAGAGAGATTTCCTCTTGTTTTTTTCTGTTCATATTGTTAGAGTTGTCACGGATCAGGAACATTGCCTTTACAAGTTCAGCACTTGTAAGAGGGATTTTACCGATATTCAGGCGAGTGAACAAAGAAATAGCATCTTCATTCTCACCAACTTCGTACCAAATAATTTTCACATCTTCTTTGAAGTATTCAAAAATATGCATAACACGAATCTGTATATCCTGCTCAAACCATTTCTGAATTGTTTTGTATGCGTTAGCCATAAACCAAAAGTCAATGTTATCTTCCTGCTTAGACAAATCAATGGTCTTCAAAAAATCTGCGGAATGATCTCTTGTATCATATGAAATAGAAAACCCAGGATCACTAAAGAATGGGTTGACATTCTTCATGTATTTATAGATAAGATATAGGGTTGTCAGCCTCTGCTGACCATCTACAAGCTCGAAGGATTCATCTCTCTTACGAACGACAACAGGTTGTAAGCAATAATTATTCTTGCCATTTTGGTAAATATCGTCCAGAAGACGAATGACTTCATCCTCACCCCACCTATATCCACGCTGATAAGAAGGAACAACAAACTCACCTTTTATTTCTCCAACCAGCTTAGTATCAAGTATTATATTGTTATTTATAGTCATACTTTCTCACCTCCGAAATGATATTACAAATAATAATTTAGATGACAATTTACCGTTTATTATCAGTTGACTTAAGCAAATATTCCTGTTTGATTATTAATCGATCGCCTTCGGCTCGATTTGTATAACCAGCTTCATGTAAAGCTTCACTAATAGCAGTTTTATATGAGCTGTCTAACGGCGGACGCTTTCGACCAAATGCACTTGATAGATCTTGAATTTCATCCACTAATTCTATATATTCGACTAAAATATTCACGTCTTTACAGGATCTAATTATCCTAACGATTAAGTCAATCTTAATGTCCAGCGTTACAACATCAGAGGATAAAACGGATACCATGAAATTTCTTTCCAGTGAATCTTCTCTTAACTCATCAAATAAACCTTCACTTGTCATAATAGATATCAGTTCATCCTTGAGCGGAAACTCGGTGAAATGCAGAGCAATAAAATTAATATCTTCACTTGTTAATCCATTGGATAAGATGAATTCCATAATTTCAGTTTTGTTGTTAGGTACATCTTTGACTGCAACCTCTTTCCCTGCACTTTTAATAACTTTAATTATCTCAGCTTCATCAATTTCGCTATAAATTAGAGCTTTAATTATCGATGTATCAATTAACTCAAGTAATTTAGGAGAAGCAATAATTAAAGAAGTAAATTCTTCATAAACTGATTGATTAGCCAACAATACTATCGCCTCCAAATACTGAGAAGAAAGTAAAAGGTTCAAGTTTTCCTCGTTTAAACTAACCAGATCTCTTGAGAGAATTTTTAGAACTCTTTCCTCAGAAATATCTTCACCAAGATTATCTATAGGACTATCAACAAGCTTATGCATAATCTCGAACGCATTATCTGATATTTTCGAATTTTTTACTAAGGCTCCACAGATCTCTGGGCAATCCTTTAGAACATCCGCTGCATTTTCTTTTGTTGAATTAGTATTGATATATTCTACAAATGCTTCTGGATACTCATCTATACTATTCCAATATTTATTAAGATTATTAGGTGTGAATAAGACCTTATTAGTCTGAAATAAAAACGGCATAATTAATGGTGCATCTTCTGTTGTGAGCAAATCACTTGTATCACCAATCACGGTTTGATTATGTTTTAAATAACCAAGTTTCGATACATGATTCACCGCAGATTCTAATATCAACAATGTTTCAGTTTCGTGATTTGCAAATTTAGAACCAGCTGGCTTAGATCTAACATATTCTTCAATAAACTCTTTAAAGCTTTCTTTGATATATTTTTTTATAGAAATTAGCTTTTTATCGTTAAATATGGTACTAATCCACTCTCCATAACCGACTTTTTTATCAAGTAATGAATTTAGTAGAAAGCCAACGTTATCAACATTTAATCTATAAGCATTAATCTGACTAATATTTTCTAACATGAATTTATCTGCATTAGATTCAGCTAAATTTTGAAATTTAACATCAGCCTCATAGATATCCTTAAAGAAACCTTCTAAATCTGTATCTTTCACCTCGGCAATAATGTTTTCATTTACTTCAATATACGAATTAAACTTGCTTAATTTATCAATTGGTGGATTTTGTCTTGTGTATAGAGAAAGCAAGACATCCCTAAAAACATTAGAATATTCATTTCCTATCTCATCAATTAGGTTAGATAAAACATCCTCATTCCTATCAAATACTGTAAATACAAAGAGTTTACTCAGCTCATAATCAATACTGTCTAAAATTGATATCATGGTTGAATAAAGATTATGGGTATCAAGTGCATCAATGATAATTTGAATTTCTTTTATTCTATCGTTTGATAACAGTTCCTCTAGTAATCTTTTGTTTAAGATATTAAATCTACGATAATCAACTTCATTTAGTCGGTTAATCACTTCTTCTGGATTTTCTAAATCTAGCAATATATCTTGTTCTACACCCTCTAAGAGATTTTTTATAAAGACAGTATCATTTTTCCCTAAACTTCCTTTGTGGAAATACCCTTTATAGTGCCAATACGTTTCGTCTAATAATCCTTCCATAATCAGATATTTTATTAGTGGGAAATAATGATTTTTGGTAAGTGCGTTTTCTTCCTTTGTAAATAAATTTTGAATATCTACTGATGACATAATCATCATTAAATCACGAATCGGTGAAACAAGAACTTCTTCTGCTTTAGATTTATTCTCTTCAATAATTTTCTTGCGTTTTTGAATTTCTTTCTGATGTCCACTATCATCGAATAAACTCAAACGTTCTTTATTTTTTTCGTTATTTAGAATAAATTGGTCTATAAATCCATCATAATTCCTGGAATTAGAGTATCCTCCGCCATAGCCTATGTTTCTACTAACATTTCTATTTGCTTCCCAATCTGTTAGTATCTCCGCCCAGGTTTTAACCTCTGAGTTACGAAGTGCCACATTTGCCGGAATCATTTCTGAAATTAATTTTATTTTTCCTGTATTAATATCTTGATTAAACTCATCGATTTCTTTACTTATTTTCTCATTTTTGTCGTTTAACTGCTCTCTGACCGACAATCTATACTCATCAACATTTTTCAGTATCTGGTATACAAAGCCTCTATCTTCTTGAAGCAAATCAAATTCTCTTGGAAAAGTATTTTTAAGGACAATAAGAGCTAATAACTTATCAGCATCAAGTAATAGGTCATCAAAAGCTACGATATTCATATAGACATTAAATTCATTGATAATGTTTTTCAGTAATCGCATGTCATCTATATACAAAGAGATTCTAGTCAGCGTATTTTTACTAGGTGTATTTTTCATTCCATTAAATAATTCAATTAGTTTATTTTCCGAGTTTTTAGAATCAATTATAGGAACTATTGGTAAAACGAAATCAAAAAATTTAGTTCTATTTTTCGAAACAAATAAGCCATCTCGAAGCATATAAACAAAGCGAACAACTCTATCATCATTCTTTATTTTAAGATGAGAATTAACTAAAAAATTTAATTCTCTAAGTTTTGTAAATATTGTTATATTCTCATATCTGTCCAAATCTTCAAATACAACAATATTGGTATTTGAATAACTTAATGCATAGACTATCTCTTTAATGTCTCTGTCTAAAATAGATTCATCTTTGTCATCATCGTCTTTTAGATTTGCTTCTGCTCCTTTAAGGTTAATTCGAGATAACCTAATCTTATTTTCTTTATAAAAGCCATAGAGAAAATAGGACAGTGGAATGATAAAGCCGATAATAGACCCAAACAAAATCCATGTTGAAGCCGTATCACCAAATGCTTCCAAAACAACTTTGTTCAGTATAACATCGTCTTTAAGCATCCAAAAAATAATAGATATCAGAAATATAATTGTCATAAAAACTTGACTAAACAATTGGTACTTGTTTTTGTTTTGCTTAAATCTATATTTACTTAAAGGAATTTGTTCAACGGGTATTTGAGACAAAATTTGATTGATTAACTGTTTTTCTAATCTATTCTCAGAATCACTATAATCTTTTCCTTGTTGATGACCTTCTAGTTTTACACCATCTTCTCCCTGTTCAGGATTCTCAGGTGTTTCATCACTTAAATTATCTTCATACTTTCCTAAAGAAACTGTTACGACATTTTTCAATTTTTCTTTTTCTTCGTAAGTTTTCCAGACACTACTTTTACCAGCACCATAAATGCCGGTAATAGCAATATTTTTGATATCATTGTTACTAAACGCAAAGTCTAAGGCTTCAGTGTAAACAGCTTTGTTCTCTGGAAGTACTTCAGGCGTAAGTGAATTGAACTTATGTTTTCTCTCCATTTATATCATCTCCAAAAAGTGATCAACAGCGACTTCAAATTCACTTTTTCTCTCAGTATTATTGAAAAACGGCAAACCAATAATCTGATAATCATTCACATCTTTAATTAAACTATTGATACGATAATTCCCTTCAATCTCCAGAAGAAAATCTTCTTTCCAAGAATCTTGAAGTAACAGATGCCCACCTTTAGGCTCGATATAGACTTGTGAATGAGCATCTGAATCAATATTCTTTTTTCTAACGAATAGTAAAAAGTCTGGTTCAAATCTTTCGCCAGCTTCAAAGGAGTAAATAGCTAAATCCGAAACTCTTTCATTACGGATAACATAGTATTCTAAATCTTTCTTTTGCAATTTAGGTTCAATGCTCGATTTAAAATGCTTTATAAAAAGCTTTTCTTCGCTGGTTCCATAGTTATCATTAAAAGCATACCAGGATTCATTTGATAAGTTCAGTCTATAATCATCATTTATACAATTAGTCTGTGAGTCACCTATTCCACCATTTGGATCGATTTTAGATAGATAGATTTTTTTATCTCTAATAACTTCACGCAAGGACATAGGTTCAAATGTTTGTGAACCTTCAAATTCTTGTTTTAATGATACGATATGATTAGAAATTCCCTCTAAAGCACGAACACATGCTTTGAAGATATCTCTTCCACCTATACTCTCTGAACCATACGTAATTTCAATGCTTGAGTTTCCTAAAAATTTATCCGAAGTCAAAAACTCCTTCATTGATTTAACACTCGGATATTTACTCTTTACAACATCAAACCTTAATTCATTATAGCTCTCACTCGCTGCACGAAGAATATGATAGTCAATTTCTGAAAACTTAAGAGATTTTATATTATTTTTTACTTGATCAATTGTTTTGTCTCCAAATAGATCAATGATAACACCTTTAGAAGAGCGTTGTGTGTATTTATAAGTTTTGTTTTTAAGGCTTGGTTCAATTGTAGTTATATTATTTCTTCCCTTTGGAAGCCTCTTGTTTGAAAATACATAACCTTTCCTATATAAATCTGACTCTTTGAATTCTTCCTTAAGAGAATACTGGATTTCAATAGGGTTTTCAGCCTGAAGACCAGTTGCAATTAGTGCAGCCTTCAGCTCCGTAATATAACGAGAATCATTTCTACTATGGAAATACATAGTTTCAAGTATCCGATTAGGATTATCTAAATCAAAGTCATACTTCCTTTTTGATGGTGATTGTTCTTCATCAATCCCAAACGGACAATATCTAGCTCCTCTACCGATTAGCTGTGCTTCTTTAATAGTATAAGCACCAATTTTCCCTGCTTTACCACTCGCTTGTCTCGTATCATATAACCTTACAATATCAAAAAGATTTAATACGTCCCATCCCTCGTTCAACATATCTACAGCAAAAATAACTCTAATTGGATTGTCTTGATCTTCTAAAGAGTTCACTAGTAATTGTTTTTCTTTTGAATTATCAGAAGAACCGTTCATTATAATTGCAGTGTCTTCTGTAAATGACCCCATCAAGCTAAAACGCAGCATTTCAAGAGTATTATCTTTAGTCGCAAAATATTGGATAGCTGTTTTAAGAACTGGAATACCTGTACCTTCCAGAGCTAGAAGTTCATCTGTTGTTAAATTCTTAATTCTCTTGAAAAATTCAACGAAGAATTCTTCAGACTCTTTTATTTTCTGAGATTTCATCATGATAACTGGCTTAATATTTAGTTTCAAATCAGCAAATAAGTATTTGCGATATTCACTGATAACTAAAGCAATTAAAGCTCTATCCCAAAGTTCTGTATCTGTAGCAAAATTTTGAAAATCTTTTGTATATCCACTTTCCCTAAATTTTGCAAGCGGATAATCATAGATGATTTTATCTACATACTTATTTTGAACATTAGTATCTTTTAAATCTGCTGTTGCTGTAAATTCAAGCATGATACTATCTTTATTTTTCGAAAATGCATTTGATACTGAATATTCCCAGCTTTTTTCAGCTTCTTCTTCCTCCTTTGTTTGTTTTTTCGTCATTGTATTTATGTGATGACTCTCATCCGAAATAAAAACCACTTTATTGTCTTCGAAGTCTTCATAAGTTATTGAGTTTTCTTTAGCTTCAAATAAATCCATGTGAAGTTTTTGAGTCGTAGTAAAGCAAATTTGAATATCTTCCTCTAAAGCTCCATCACTGAAATTATCCACTTGCTTTATATTTACTCTATTTCCTAGATATTCAACTACATCATTAAAAAGATATTTTGAAGATTTTTGATTTGTGAAGTTCTCTTTTGTTTTTTCCAAAACATTGGTTTGATTAACAAAAAACAGAAAGTTTCTGTATCCCTTCGTATACAAGTACAGGATAATACCTGCCATAATAACGGTCTTTCCACTACCTGTAGCCATATGAAAAAGAGTATGGACTTGCTTATTTTTTCTTAAACCATCATTTTCAAAATATGTAACAAAATATTTGAACGCTTCCTCTTGATACTCTCTTAGCTGAATATTTGTTGATAATCCAGTATTTAAGAAGTTTGGAAGCTCCTTTAGCATTCCTGCTTCTTTTAAGGAAGTTAATTTTTGATATAAGTATTGTTTATCCACACTTAAACCTCCTTGTAAAATGATTTCGTGAAACACTTATCGGATTCAGAAACTTCAATAGATTCATCATTCATGTCTGAGGTATTCACATAGAGCTTATTTTTATCCACTAAGGAAATAAGCATTTTTTTCTTATCTTCTAAACTAAGCTCTTCAAAACTACTATCTACACTTGCTAATTCCTGCTTAGTTATATAAGGAACAATTTTATAATCTTTATAAATTTTATTTTTAACTAAATTAATTTGATCATGGTTTGCTTCTTGAATTTCACTAATCAAACTTTGTGCATCCTCTAATAATTCGCAATAAACAAACGATCCCCCACCTTGCCAATCAACCAATTTTGAGATGCCTCCTTGCTCACCTTCAATTACTTTTTGTAATCGTGGAATAACCAATGTACTCACATACTCCATTTGCTCAATACCAATATATTGACGGTTAAGTTTATGTGCCACTGCCGCCGTTGTTCCTGAACCAAGATGGAAATCCATCACAATATCTCCCTCTTCAGTTGAGGACTCAATAATATTTGAAATTAGCAACTCAGGTTTTGGATTATCAAAGGCTTTTTCATCATCTTTTATATCAAAGAGTTTGCGTAGCTCATCAGTCGCATCCTGATTTTGTCCCCAGTCCAGTAAAAGATCTGTTATAGTTTTTCCTGCTTTTTCTTCTTCCTGTGTTTTGTATCTTCGAAATGAATTATTGCCAGTAATATAAATAAGATCTAGGTCACAAAATCTAGTTAATTCCTCTTGCCTATTTCGGAACTTAGCTCTTGCGATAAAATCATTTTGCACCCTTCCGTCTACCACTATCACATCATCTAGAAACTCTGTTGACATTGTTTTGTTTTGATATATACCTTTTTTGATAATGTGATTTTGACTTCCCATATAACGTATTCCTTTTTTTATATGCATTTCAGAAATCTTATTACTTGCATTGTCAATCCTTTTTGTAGTGTCTGATTGCCCCCCTAATTGTAGTTTTCCTATATTAGCTTCATCTTTTGCATATACTAAAATAGATTCCATCACACCTGCAATTCGAGCTAAAAATGATGGTTGCTTTTTCTTTTTCCAATGTAAATGACCTATAAAATTCTTGCGTTCAAAAATTTCATCTAACAGTACATTTAAATATGGAAGAGCTGATGTTCCAATTACGCCATTAGCATTTTGTCTTGAAGAATCGATTGAAATAAAAATCAAACCATCTTTTGATAATAATTTTCTCGCAAGTTCTAGACGATTTTTCATAAATACTAACCAAGCCGAGTACGAAAAATTGTCATTGTAGCCAAATCCATCTGAACCAGTATTATATGGTGGATCAATATAAATGCATTTCACCTGACCCTCATATCTTTTCAAAAGGCTCGATAAGGCAATAAGATTATTTCCTTTAATAATCAAATTATCATTATCAAAAAAATCAATATTCTCGTCCACACCGTCAACTGTATATCTTTTTGCATTTGATAATACTTTAGGAGCAAACATTCTTCTAATTTCATCGTTTGCTATAGTTTCATTATAAAAAATTTCATTTCTCTTTTGATCCTCTTTATCTTGCCCACCTTCTAATACACAATCTTTATATGGGAAATCTAAAACTACATCATTATTTTTGGAAATGAAATCTCCATTAGTAGTTATACCAATTTTATTTGTAAAGCGAGTATATGAATCTGGTAAAAATTCTTTTGAATCCATAAACCAAGCAAATTTTTGTTTGTCGAATACAAGAGTCCCAGATACTTCAGTAAAAAAAGTTCCCTTAATAGTTTCATCAGAAAGAAGCATTTCAAGTAAAGATGAATCCATATTCATCACATCACTATAAACAACTGCTTTAAGCAGTTTGCCGTCCTCAGCAACATATTTATCATTGGTCTTCAAAAGATCACCAGTTACATCGAAAATATTTTTACTCATTATTTATTCTCCTCACTTCTTCTATTTACAGCAACCAAGTCACCAAAATCAGCGTTCAAGCTTATCGCAATCCTATAGAGGACTTCCATACTTACAAATTCGCCACGACCCATTTTCGCAATTGTTGCTGGTGCTATACCAATAGATTCATGTAGATCTTTTCTGTTCATACCTTTATCTATTAACAGTTTCCATAATCCGTTATAATTCACTTTCATATATACACCTCAAATCTTCAAGTTCACGAATATATTCTATGATATTATAGCATAGAAGAGTGAAATCTTAAATGTTTTTTGCAAAATAAAAAAAGCCGGTGCAGCCCGAAGACCACACCGACTAATTCGTTATCTCTCTTGTTCTTTATTTTCTTTCTTTGCAGAGTCATTGACCTTATCATCCTTCTGATAATCTTTTATTGCTCCTAAAATGGAAGTCTTCTTTTCTTGCTTATCAGCCTTCTCATTCATTTGCTCCCGACTCTTTAGAATCTTCGATGACAAGATACGGACATTAGAGTATTTCTTCCCATACTCATCAACTGTAGTTCTCAGTTGACCAAATAGCTTTACAAAGTCTCCACGTTTGAAGTCTTTAGGTATTTCACCTTTTTCACCATATGCAGAACAGTTTGTATAAGTTTTACTTCCATCATCATCTTTTGAAACAACAGAGAAATTGACAACCTTAAAGGCTGTGCCATCCTTATTTTCTCGATCTACAACCTCAACTTCACCAACAACATTGCCAACAATATTCACTAAATCGTCTTGATCTACTTCAATAGCATCAGACTGTTTGAGTTGCCCTTGTTCTCTTAGATTTTCAATCGAATAATCAAAATCCTCATGAAGTAAACTTCCATTATCGCTTGCCATGAAGTCCTCGTATATAACATCCAACGATTGGCTATCATCAATCCCTTTTTCAACACTCACCAAAGCTTTTATAAAATCTTTGTAGTTGTCGTCAATCATCTGGTTAATCGTTTGCTTCGCTTCGTCAAAATTCATTTTCTATTCCTCCTGTATGTTAAATGATTAAGAGGTAGCACAGTGGCTACCTCTCTTTTTCTTGATTCTTCTTTTCAGATTGTTCTTCATTTTTCTCATCAGATTGATAGCTTTTAATTTGATTCAAGATTGATGGCTTTTCTTGGAGATTTTCAAGTTCTCCAATATCATCAACCATGCTATCCCTGAAATTCGCATCATAGCGATCCTTAACTCCATCATTATCCATATCTTTATCGAGCGGATCATACCAAGTGCCATTCTCATCGATTCTAAGCCCCATTTTAGCTTCTAAATCATTCTCATCGACAAATACCATATCAGAGTAATTCATGCTCTCTACATGGTTTTTTAGGGCTAGTAATGCAAGTTCCTCATCTCCATGTTCCATAAAACTTCCAGAGCTTATTACTTCTCCATCTATCAACTGAGACCATGAATAACTTTCTAAATCGACTTCATACTGAATATCGTGACTTCCATCTTCTGATTCCGTATAAGCAATACCTACATGTCTTAAATCAGGGTATAGGTCATCAAATTCCTCGTACCTGTTGCCCTCATCATATTCTTCATTACAGAAGTCGATAATGACACGCTTCACATCTTCTAGAAGTGGCAATTTGTTTTCCTTTTCTGCCACTTCGCCCATGTCTAAGATACGATTCAGTTCTGCAAGGCGTAGGACTTTTTCTTTTAGCTCCGTTACTTTCTCAAAAGGTTTCTCTACTTCCACTTTGGCAGTGATTAGCTGATCTTTCGTTGCTTCTAGCTTATCTTGCAAAGTTTGAAGCCTTTCACCCATCTTATCTAGAACATTATCGAGCCTTTGGATATTACCATCTGCACTTACACCAAATTCGCCTTGATGTTTGGCTTTGCCTTGCAATGTGAACTTGTATTGGTTATGGAAGCTATCATAAGACGCTTCTAAATCGAAATTACGGTATTTTCCTATGACTTTGCTATCTCTGATACCAACAGACTTAACAGACTCTAACAAGGCTTCTCCAGCTTCTTTTTTATCTGTGTACCTATGATTATCTAGAGTTAAAGATGTGAACTTATCCTCACCCAATGCCTTCGGTTCTACTACCACTAGGTCTTGCTTAATGTTATCAATCAAGTTCTCAAGCTTTGTAATTTCATTTGGATAGGACTTTAAAATTTTATCCTCAAGGCGATATTGATTAGACTTGTAGTTTGCTTCAAGCATCTTCAGCTTCGTCACTTCATTATCTAAATCCATCTTTTCTTTGATAAGAGGATTACCCGTTGCAAGAGCTTTAATTTCCGCATAACTTAAACTTGATTCATCAACGTCTTCAGCCACACGAACTGGAGTCTTGGAAGTCATAATCTGCGAGATAAACTTCTGCTTGTTCTCAATGGTTTGCCACAAATAGCTATCAAAGGTGTTCTCAGTAACGTATCTGAAGATATTGACTTCCTTGTTTTCATTACCTTGACGCACAATTCTTCCTGCCCTTTGCTCTAAGTCAGACGGTCTCCAAGGCACATCCAAATCATGGAGCGCTATCAGCTTATTTTGTACGTTTGTGCCGGCACCCATCTTTTGGGTTGAACCCATCAAAATTCTCACCTCACCACTTCTGACTTTGGCAAAAAGCTCGTCCTTTTGCTTGTCACTGTTTGCTTCATGGATAAATGCTATTTCTCCTTTAGGAATCCCTAGACTAACAAGCTTCTCTCGAACATCGTCATAAATATTAAATTCTCCATCTCCTTTCGGCGTAGACATATCCGAGAATAGGAGCTGTGTTGAACGCTCCTCTGATGTTTTATCCCAAATAGCAAAGACATTCTTCACACACACATTCACTTTGCTGTCGGGATTATCTGGTAACAGGGGATTAATAAGCCTTTGATCTAAAGCAAGTTTCTTTCCATCACTGGTGATTTTAAGCATATTATCCTCATCAGGCTCAACGCTTCGATTTCTCACCTTGTCTGCACGTTCTGAAAGGCTTTCAAGGATTTCTTTTTGCTCTTCTGATGGCATCGTTTTAAGAACTTCAAACCTAGATTCCGGTGTTGGCAAATTCAGCATGTCAGCTGTTTTTATATCCGCTACTTCTTTAAACATACTCATGAGTTCTGGAAGATTAAAAAACTTAGAAAACCTAGTCTTCACCCTGTATCCTGTACCTTCTGGTGAAAGTTCAAAAGCTGACACCGTTTCTCCAAAGTTCGCTGCCCATGAATCAAAATGTTCTAATCCATTCTTTTTCAGATCATTAAATTGAAGATATCTCTGCATGGTATACAGCTCCGTCATAGAGTTTGAAACTGGTGTTCCAGTAGCAAAGACAATTCCTCTCCCACCAGTCATTTCATCCATGTACCGACATTTCATATACATATCCGAAGACTTAAAAGCTTCTGATTGACCAATGCCAGCAACGTTTCTCATCTTAGTGTGAAGAAAGAGGTTCTTATAGTTGTGTGCCTCATCAATGAATAGCTTATCGACACCAAGTTCTTCAAAAGTAATCACATCATCTTTCTTAAAATCATCGGTCAGTTTCTCAAGCCGTGTTTGAAGTTTTTTCTTTGTCTTTTCTAATTGCTTGACTGTAAAGTTTTGATTCCTTTCGTGCTTGTACTCGTTGATATAATTGATGATTTCATCAATCTGATCGTTAATATGTTTCTCTTGGTATTCCTTACTCATCGGTATCTTTTCAAACTGTGAATGACCAATAATCACTGCGTCATACTCACCAGTTGCAATGCGGCCAATCAACCTTTTTCTTTTCTTTGGTTCAAAATCTTTTTTGTCGGCCACCATGATGTTCGCACCAGGGTAGAGTTGCATGAACTCACGACCAATCTGCGAGGTTAAATGATTTGGCACGACAAATAAAGACTTGCTGCACATTCCAAGTCTCTTACTTTCCATTGCACTAGCCACCATCTCATATGTCTTTCCAGCTCCCACCACATGGGCAAGCAAGGTGTTACCACCATAAAGACTTCTGGCAATGGCATTACGTTGATGTTCTCTTAAATCAATTTTTGAGTTCATCCCTTCAAAGGACAGGTTGCTTCCGTCATACTCACGATTGCGAATAGAGTTGAACCGCTCGTTATACATATTCTCTAAGCGATTACGCCTATCTGGTTCTTGAAAGATCCAGTTTTTAAATTCCTCTTTTAGAAGTTCTTGTTTCTGCCCGGCCAGTAATGTTTCTTTTTTATTGAGTACCGAACTTTTTGAACCATCTGGATTAATAACTTGATCAAAGACTTTTGTTTCTTTTAGGTTTAGTGCATCTTCTATGAGCTTATAAGCATTCACTCGGCTTGTACCATAGGTCAGTTCAGCAAGGTCATTTCCTCGATCAACGCTTTTTCCTTCAATATTCCACTCACTGGTCATTGGCGAAAACTTAACTTTAATATCCCAACGATTATATCCAGGTGTTTTTAATGTCTCGAACATAAAACGCTCAACATCTTTCGTTGGAATCCATGTTGCACCTAAACGCACATTGATATCTGAAGCAGTAAGTCTTTCAGGCATAACCTCCTCCAGTTTTTTATGTTGATATTGAAGTGCCATATATTCTTTTTCCAGCACTGCTGCTTCTTTTTCATCAATCTCAAATCGTTCTCCTTCTTGGAAGTAGGAACGATTTGATAAAAGCTTTGAAACATAGGATTCGTACTCTTTGATGACACCGAGCTTTTCTCGAATATTTCCACTCAGATACTCATCTGCTGTCACATAGTTAAAGTGGTACTCAGAGTCATCAAGCACGTTCTGGAAAGGTTTACTATTACCAAACTGATCGAACTCCTGAATATCCAGATAGATCTCACCATACAGTTCTTGAATGAGTATTTCTCTGTCCTTGCCAGTTAATTCAGTCATATAGTCAAAATCAACTCGTCCTCTTTGGGAGATAGACAAAACCAGGGCTTCCAATGATGTATCAACATGGTCAATACTCTGTGCTTTGACAATCGTTCTCTTGCTAAAGATATCGCCTTTTGCTTTGAAATTTTCCTCATCATCAAGTACCTCGATTGAGGATACTAATGGGAAGTTGCTATCTTCTTTTAGGGCTCTGGTATTAGACAAAGAGTTCAGATAGCCATGTTTTTTAGAAAAGGCATCATAGATTTCATTTAGAACAACTTGCTTGCTTTCAATGACCTCATCACTAGCTCCTTGAGTTTGTGCTTCGATTACGTCTTTTAGAGCTTCTGTAACTTTCAGATAATCTCCGATTTTTTCTTTATTCTTATCTGTCACTTCTTTTTGAATTAGAATAGAGTTTTCTCTAAAGTAAACTTGATCATCAATGATGGTATAAGTGAAGTTTTTAATATCATCCGTTGCCGGAAGCGTTACTTCTTCATCAACATCAAGTTCAATTTCCTCATAGTGGTTTTCTCTTGCAATTTTCTCTACAGCGTTCTGTATTTGAAGTTTAAAATCTACTTCCTTTGGAATACAAACGACCCTATTACCAAACGGCCCACTTTCCTCAGTCATTTCACCCAGAACCATTTCAGGATTATCCACAAAATACTGATTATAGATTAGTCCATTCTCATCGCTGGCTAGATGAATCCAAGGCTCATCCCGATCTCGAATGCTATCTCTTTTCTTTAAAAATATAATGTCACTGGTTACTTCTGTTCCTGCTTGTCCCTTAAAGGTGTTGTTAGGAAGTCTTATTGCTCCAAGAAACTCTGCACGAGCAGCAAGATATCTTCTAACACTCTCATCTTTTTTATCCAGTGTTCCACTTGAGGTAATAAAGGCAACCAGCCCACCATTTCTAACCTTATCTAAAGTCTTAGCAAAGAAGTAGTCGTGAATCAGAAAATTGTTTTTATCATACTCTCTGTCATTCACTTTAAAGTCGCCAAAGGGAACATTACCGATAGCAATATCAAAGAAGTTGTTGGAGAAATTTGTTTCTTCAAAACCTTTAATCTGAATATCACTCTCTGGATAAAGCTTTTTGGAAATGCGGCCACTAATGCTATCTAGCTCAACACCATAAACTTTTGAATTGCTCATCGTGTCAGGAATACTACCGACAAAAGCACCAACGCCCATACTAGGTTCTAGGATATTTCCTTTTTTAAATCCCATTTGCTCTAGAGCTGAATAAACTCCATCAATTACTTGTGGGGGAGTGTAGAAGCTTGTAAGTGTACTTTCTTTGGCACTATCGTACTCTTTGGATGTGAGATTTTCCTTTAAGAATTCTCGTACGGCTTGCCATTGACCAGTTTTGTTTTCATCAAAGGCATCTGCCAGCCCACCCCAGCCAACATAACGACTAAGAACTTCTTGCTCCTCAAGTGTTGCATTACGATTCTCTTTTTCAATCTTAAATAGAGTTTCTAGTGCTTTTCGGTTATTTTCGAGTCTCTCTGAAGGTGTAAGATTTTCAAGAGTAATGTTTGAATCAATCTGAAAGTTTTTCGCAACTGGATCTGCAATATAAGCTTCAGCCAAGTGGGACGTCTTGGTCTTAATTTCATTAATAAGTGAGGTAACCTCAGCATTTTCCTCATCTTCAGTAATTTCTTCAAACCAATCAATATAGCTAGTTACTTCTCCACTTTGTAGGTCTTGATAAATACGCTCAACTTGGTCAAATCTTTCTTCATCTGAAATGCCTACCGTATCAGCATATTCGTAATAATCTAGGTCAAATGAGTATTCATCTATCTTTTGAGCTAACTGATATAGTTCATCTTCAACAATAAGTTGATTGTCTTGAATTGGTTTTAGGATTGATTCAAGATCGGATTCTTTTCGGTAAATCACAACTTCTGAACTCGTGATAAAACCACCTAAAAGTTCTTCATTATCTTTAACGGTTACGGTCTTTAAGTCTCCCATGTCGTCAAAGCCTGTAATTGTACACACTTTATCCTTGTAGGTAACCTGATCTCCAACAATGAATTGTGGTCTTTCAAGTTGCACCTTTGTTAATAGCTCTGCTTCATTCTCAAAACTAATCACTGGTACTTTTCGATTTTTCTCATTTACTGGTGATAACCATAAATCATTTTTCTTTGTTATTGGATTAAGTGCAATTTCACGTAGCACAGTATATGGTTCATGTTCGTAGTAGATTGTTTGCCCAACTTGTAAGTTAGGGAGCAGACTTTCATCAACACTTGTTTCCTCATGCTCCAAATCGAAAGCAATTTGTTCTTGAGTATTACCTACTTCTTCAATAACTGTTTCTTTCGTTCTTCCAAGTTCAAGCATTTCATTCCCTTTAGCAATAAGCTCAAGAGAAGTAAGAAAACCTTGATTTAATTCTGTGATTTGAGAGACTGAAAGACCTTGCTCAACATAAGAGCGGAGAACATTAAAATCACTCGATCCTAATCTAGAGCTAGATAATGCATTAGCTTGTTCGATTGAAATTCCATTTTCGAGCGACCAACGAGTCTGTTCCATTTGCCAAGAATCAATTCCGCTATAACTGTAAGTCAATACTTGTTCTAAGGATAAGGTCTCAAGTCCTTTTTTGATTTGTTCTTTTTGTTCATCATTGAGGTTACTAATATCAATTGGAGATTTTGTTGTAAAGACTCCAATATGTGGCTGTGTTTCAGAAATTCTCGCATTCCCTGTATAAGCTACGAACTTAATTTCCCCTAGTATTTCTTTTGGTAGATTTTCTTCATAGAAAATGATATTTCTATCTTCCTCTATCAAGGCTAGTTTCTTGTAATCTTTATTTTCTTTATCTTCTTCAAGTTTGTTACTGACTACATAGCCATTCCCCATTGAGTAGAATCCCAAGTCGAATTTAGAAAGCTTCTCATCTTGTTTTTGCCAATGCTTTGGACGAAACGTATTCCACCATTCTTTTGAAACCTCTTGATAGATGTCTTTTCTGGCAAAGGACTCATCAATCCAATGATATGAACTACTTTCACCATCAATTTGTGCAATGAGTTTTCTTTCATTCTTGGTTCTGTCACTTGAATAATAAACATCTAAGCCTTTTTCTGTTTCTTCATAAGAAAACTCTGAAGTCATTGTTTCTTCAACAAGAAAATCATTAATCGTATACGGAATAAAGCGACCTTCATCGATGAGTGCATCTACCTTTTGACTCTCTTCAAAGGTGATACCTCGATAAATAGGATAAGTAACCCCATACATTTGAACTAAGCTACTAGTTTCCTCAATTTTGATATGAGAAACATCTTCAGGCATGGCTAGTACAAACTCATTACCTACCTTAACTGCTATTCTCTCATTCTCAGTTTCAAGATTAGTGTCATTACTAAATACTTCTGACCCAAACACGCTCATCAGCTCATCACTGCTTAACTGTTTAGACAACTCTGTTTCCAATAACTCACGATAAGTTTTGGGGAAATCTTCAAGAATAAGTCTTTGTGCTCCAAGACTCTTTAGCTCATTAAGGTTAAAATATCCAAGTTCAGGCTCAAATCCTGCCACCAAACCAAATGCATCGCCAGACTCCTCATCATATTCCGTCAAATACCATGTCCAATTACTTCTTAATGGAATAATATAGGCGGCATGAACCTCTTGGTCTAAAAGTGGAACTGACTCTTGACCATAAAGTTTTGGTACACGCTCTAGAATTTCACTTGGCATCAGATCATCTTGGTTATCTTTTGAGTAAAAAGAAAAAGAAGCCGATTGTTCGACTTCCTCACTCTTTACTATTTCACTATCATTTAAACTTCGACTACTTCCTTGATGATTATCTCCTTCAGGCTCGAAATCAGATTGTTCATCTGACCCTCGTACTCTTGTGGACTCTCCTCTTTCATCTTCTCTGAAAGTCCCAAAGCTTCCATCATCTTGGGTTTCTCTTGTCTCATCATCAAAATCGCTCTCTCTTGTGTTTCCATCAAATGGGGAACTAATTTCTTCTCGTAATACAGATCCATCAGAAGTTCCCACTTCTCTTGACTCTCGCTCTCCACTAGGTAATCCAGTCTCATCATTGCGTAGATTGGATTGGGATACTTCTCTATGAAGTCTTTGCTCTCCTCCAGTTGATCCAAGGTATTCTCCTTGATTCTCTGAGCTATTTGCTCGGTTGTTTCCAGATCCGAGAACTCGTTCGTCTTGGTTAAATCTATCATTGGTATCTCTTCGAAATACATTATCTAATCCTCCTTCTTTTTCGTTAGCTTTATTATATTCGGCAGCCCTTATGTTTGTCAGCAGCTTATTTCGTCTTTGCTCATTACTCTTTGTAATCACTTCTTCTAACAACTCTTTGTTTAGTCTTGTTAGTACTTCACCAACTTGCATGAGTGAAATACTATCTAGACTTTGTAGCCCTCTTTGAAAATATGACGAATCAATCTCAACATTCAAACTTAATCTTTTTGTCATACTTACAAGAGTTGACTGTTCTAAGAACTTTCTAAAGCTATCTTGTTCATCTGTTTCAATTCTCAAGTCATTCATCAAAGAACCAAATACATTATCACTCTTTAGCTTTATGAGTGCATTCAAATCAGGTAGTAAATCTCCTGTGCCTTCATGTCCTTCAGAAATTATGATATCAGTAATTATCTTTTGGTCTTCTAACCTAAAACTCCACAAACTAAGTTCATTAACTTCTTTATTTTTTGATACTGTTTGTCCAACATCGAAGATATGGTCTACTTTTTTGTAATAACCATAATCTTCAAGTATTGGAATACCTTTTTGTCCCTTCATCACAGTTCGATTTAAATGTTGTCTCCAAAAATCAAACTTAGCACACGCAATCGCTTCTGGATTTTTATCATAAATACTTAACTGATTGATGAAGTCATATCGCCAGTTGTTTCCCATCGTTTGAAGAAGCTGAACATAGTTTTTATCACTACTCAATACATCTTGTTTAACGAGTTCTATCTGATGTTCAAAATCATTTATTCTCATGTTTTCCTCCTTCTTGTTTTATAGATTCGGTTCATTCCTATCTTTTTTCTTATCTTGGAAAAATCTTCCCATATCCACTTCAAAGCCATAATTATCAAAAGCTTGAACAGTAACTTTGGTTTCGACTAAATAATGTTCTCCTTGAATTTCATAACCTTGACCATGTACTAAGAAAATTAAATCTCCCTCATCTACATATACATCCATTCCATTCTTAAAGTCTGTTCCATCTAGAATGTCATTTAGACTTTGTAAATCATCAGTTGTAATAACCTTATCTCGATTCTCTCTGTGATAGTCATCAACATATTCCACGGTATATAGACAGTCATAGTTTTTAATCGAATAGATTCTTTCAAAAATCTGTTCTATTTCCTTCATATGGTTCTCATGTTGTGTTTCATCACACTCTAAAATGCTTATTTTGTTTAATGCTTTCATCTTTTTTCTCCTTCTGTGATTTGTTTTAAGATGCTCTCAAGAACATCAACAACAATGCTGTTGCCTGCTTGTTTGTATAAAATGCTCGATGTTGTTTTTTCTTTTTCTGGATATACTTCTCTTAGTTTTGAGAAATCTTCTTCGCTAAATCCCATGAGTAAAAAACATTCTCGTTCCGTTAAATAGCGATACTTTCCATTTCCTAAATCAATGAGTCCTGCATTAGGTATTCTCATTTGTTTGGTGGTGATGGTGTAAGCAAAGTCTTTAATTATCTGAACTCGTGCTTTGAAGTCTTTTCGGTAGTCATTGTTTGTATCCATCAGCTTTAACATAGATGGTTGAGTCACTTCATATTTCTTTGAAGTATTGTTCTCTAAGATTTCTTTGATACTAGGTGCTTGTCGTTTCTCAAGATTTTCAAACGAGAATGCATTCTCACCTAAGCAACTGACTACAAATATTCGTTCTCGCTTTTGCGGAACTCCAAATTCAAGTGAGTTTAGTATTCGATATTTACTTTGATAACCTAGTTTTTCTAATTCTTTTAAGTAAATAAAAAAGGAATCTTTCATCTTTCGATCTAGGACTCCCTTTACATTTTCCCATATGACCCATGTGGGTTTTTCTTTCATCTCTTTGATGATTCGTATTGTTTCAAACAAGAGACTACTTCGTGTTCCACTTCCAACCTCTCCACCTTGTTTTAGTCCAATTCGACTAAAATCTTGACATGGACTACCATGCATTAGGATATCAACCTTCACATCTGGTGGATGATAATCAATCACCGACTGTGGCTTATAGTCCTCACCATAAAGCTGATTATAGCTTTTGACACAATTCTTATCGTTCTCAATATAGTCAACAACACTATGGGGTATTTTTTGATTAATGAGTGCTTTTCTTATCGCTCCAATTCCACCAAATAATTCTAGTACTGAAATCTTTTCTATCTTCTTCACCTCCTGAAAATAAAAAAAGAGGGACAAGTTATCTCAACTCATCCCTCAATTTCTGTAGATTTGATTATTAATAATATTTATTTCTGGTACTGATTTACTAATTTTGTAATGTCACTTTCTATCTCTTCGAGAAACTCTTTTGAACTTTCTTTCCCCTCTGCAATCTTTGTTAGTTTCATCTCCCACTCTGCTGTTGTTTTTGGAGAACGAAATGTTTCAGATACAATCGTGACTAAGCTTGTTCCTTTATGAGTAGCAAGAAGGTTTTTCTTATCTCTTTCGATGAACCCTTTAAATATTAGATTCTCGATGACACCTGCCCTTGTTGCTGGTGTACCTAGTCCTTTACGTTCTACTTCAACTCCTTTTTCAATGTCATCTGCTCCAGCAAGTTCCATTGCTTTTAGGAGAGACTCTTCGGTGAAATGTTTAGGTGGTTGAGTAAACTTCTGCTTAACAGTTCTATTCTTAACCGATAGAACATAACCTTGATTAAGCTGTGGTAAGAGTACCTCTTTTCTTTCCTTGTTCAAGAATGGTTTCATGTAATTAGAAAATCCTTCGTCAAGAATGCTTTTTCCATTAGCTGAAAAAACAAAACCATCAAATTGAGCTTCTACTTTTGTCGTACTCTCAATCAAATTAGAACTAGCACACATTAAAAGTTTCGCTTTGACTAAATCAAAGATTTTTTGTTCAGAACCAGGTAAATTAACTACTCCATTTTTCATTGCTCCAAGTGTAGGTAAAATCGCATGGTGATCGCTTACTTTATCATTCTTAAAGATTGACTCTAGGTTTTTTGCGTCTCTTTTAAAACCCTCTCCTACTGTATCTAGCATTTGAGATACCGTTTCTTTCAAGTCAGTTGTCAGATAACGACTATCTGTTCTTGGATAAGTCACTAACTTCTTTTCATAAAGACTTTGAAGATAATCTAGTGTCTGTTTGGCACTAAAACCAAAGTATCTATTGGCGGCCCTTTGTAATGCAGTTAGGTCAAATAAAGGTTCAGGTTTAGTAATTTTTTCTTTTTGTACTACCTCTGTAATTACTAATTCTTCTGGTACAAGATTACCGAGTTGTTCTGCAATTTCTTTTGAATCAATACATTCCGTAGATAATGAAAACTCTTCAGTTTCAAGCTCGACCACATAGTATGGCTCTTTAACAAAGCTTTTAATCTCGCTATCTCTTTCAACAATCATAGAGAGTGTAGGTGTTTGAACTCTACCTACCGAATAGTTTTGACTATATAAACAGGAGTAAAGTCTACTTAGATTCATTCCAACTAGCCAATCCGCTATCGCTCTAGATTTAGCACTTTCGAATAGATTCTCAAAGTCTTTTCCTTGTGCTAAATTTTCGATTCCTTTATGAATTGATTCATCTTCCATTGAGGATATCCAAAGCCTTTTAATTGGCTTTGTACATTTGGCTTGTTCATACACCAAGCGAAATATTAACTCTCCCTCACGTCCTGCGTCACACGCATTAATAACTGACTCTACTTCTTTTAAGTGGAGTAACTTTTTTAGCACCCCATATTGTTTTTTTGTATTTTTAGAAACTTCATAATTGAACTCTTTTGGCAATATCGGAAGATCCTTTAAATTCCATTTGGCATATTTCTCATCATACTTATCTGGACTCGCCATTTGAATGAGATGACCAACACACCAACTCACCATATATCCATTCCCTTCAATGTAACCATCTTTTCTAGATGTTGCTCCAACAACCTTTGCAATAGAATTAGCAACACTTGGTTTTTCTGCAATTATTAATTTCATTTATCCTCCTTGAAAATTCAAAGAGCAGCCATTTCTGACTGCCCTTTTTGCTAAACTTCTTCTGTTCTTTAGAGAATGATGTCATCTCCATCATCTTCATTGTTTTCTTCTGTTACTTCACCTGATTCGTATTCTTCTTCAGATTGTTCATCGTCACTTGCTTCAGATACATAGTCCTCTGGTTCTTCAAGATTCTTTAGTTCCTCTTGTTCTTTCCCTTTAACGACTTTAAAGTAATATCCTCCAGCAACTACACCACCAATAACTAAGATAAGAATTAGGTAAGTTCCAAAATTGCTTTTCTCTTCTTTTACCGGTTCTTTTTCTGGTTCAATCTTTTCAGGTTCTTCCTTAACAACTTCTTTGATAGGCTCTTTGACTTCCTCTTTTTCTTCAACCATGTGCATTAAATCAGCTTCGGAAACTTCCGTTAGAAGTAATACATTTTCAGAGGCTTCATCGTGATTGATGATTAAGTGGAATGTCTTTCCTGATTTTGTTTGGAAAGTTACAAATTGTCTTGCATCAGCACTATAAATCTCACTTGATTCTTCGTCATGATGAATTGGATAGTCACCATTTGCATTATCAACATTCTCTGTAACGCTCGCATTCGCTTTACTTACATCAGATTTTTCAGTTTTAACCGCTACCTGATTCTTTGGAGTAGTTGTTGTATTTGAAGACCCATAGTAGCTATCTGCAGTTTGTGTTGTACCTGTATTAGAAAGTTGTTCACTTCCCTTTGGAGTTAGTTTATTTGGATATCTAATTTGAACCTCTTTTTCTACTGTATCACCACTAGAAACTTTATTCGTAGTTTCTTTGATTGGAGTGCTTGAAACCGAACCACTAACTTTACTAGTTCCACTCGTGTTGCTTGAGTCCTTAACTGGAGTCGTTGTCACCGTTTTAGTTCCTTCACTTTTCACTTGAGTGCTTGAGTTAGTAGTTGCCTTTTGACTATCCTTTTGTTCAAGAAGTTTTTTAAGTTCTTCAAGTTTTTTATTTAAGTCATCATATTTCTTTTCAAGTGGTTCTACTTCTTTGGAAATATCTTTGTTATCCGAAGTTTTCTTCTTCAATTCATCAAGTTGTTTTTGAAGAGTAGTCTTTTCAGATAATAGCTTTTCAATCTGCTTCTTTTGCTCTTGGTTTACAGTATCCTTTGAATCTACTTGTCTATTACTTTCAGCTACCTTCTTTGAAAGATCATCTAATTTCTTAGTTAATTCCTCAATCTTTTGCGAACTTACATTGTCGTTATTAACAGTCACTTCGACCTTGCAACATTCCTGTGCCTTCTTCTCAAGGTCAGAAACACGTTTTTCAAGGTCATTTAATTGTCCTTGAATTTTTGTTGTATCTTCTTTTTCTGATTTAAGTTGGTCTTGAAGTTTTTGGTTCTCCTTTACTAGCGAGTCTGTCTGAGCCTTTAACTCACTAATTTGCTTCTCTTGATCTTTATTTGTTTCTTCCTCTTTAGCAAGTGTTTCTTCAACCTTTTTCAAACGTTCATCGAGTTGATCCGATTTATCTTCTAGCTTTTTAATATCTTCCATCGTCAAATCGGTTTGAGTAGAAGCATCTTTCTTTTCCACTTCATCAGTTTGTGTCTGTGAATCTTGCGAGATAGTAGATACTTTTCTTTTAATAACGTCATCTTTTCCTGTAACTTCATAGAACAAGAAATCATCATTAAACTTCATATTATCTGGAATGATTGGTAAATCTCCACCATCTAAAACAGTTCCAATTTCTGCATTTACACTTTGTTCTTTATAGATTGTTCCATCCTCATATAGATACAAAACCTTTACTTCAACAGCAGTTTGGGTTGAACCATCCTGAGTTTCTTTATTATCCGTTTGTGTTCCCTCATCTTTTGTTTCCTTTGGATCAGTCTGAAAACCATTAGACCACTTATGTGAATTTACAATTTTCATCGTCCCTGCATAACTTGTTCCAGCAAGAGAAAAATCAAATACTCCTTCATTTACATCATCCGATAAAAATGAAAACTCTCCATCTTTGTAGCTAAGAACATTTTCAATATTCTTTAGTTTAATCTTTCCGTTATATCCAAAGTGAGCTTCATAGAATGGATTCATCTCAGGGTGGTATTCTGCTTTCTGTTTATGAAATGCTCCAGTTGATACACGAGGCGTACCTAAAATATTAACTGTATGAAGTTTGTTGTTACTAAAAGCATACTGCTCAATAGTTGATACAGATTTTGGAATGCTAACTTCAGTAAGTCCACAACGTTCAAAAGCATTTGCTCCAATTCTTCCAAGACTTTCTGGAAGAGTGACAGTTGGTAGACCTGTGTTAAAGAATGCCAATCCTTCAATGGTATTTAGGGTGCTAGGTAGGGAAACCTCCTTGATTCTTGCGTCATAGAATGCTCCATAACCAAGATAGGTCACAGAACTTGGTATAACCACTTTATCCCACTCTTTTTTTCTACCGAATTCTTTTTCAAAACGCTTATCATCATTTGGATAACTATAAGAGTAGTTTCCAAGAATTGATGTTACCCCCTCTGGGAAAGAAAGTTCCTTTGTCGTTTTTGCTTTTTCAATTCCCGCTTCACTAAATGAGATAATGGTTGTTTCATCTCTATATTGGAAGTCCTCTTTCACCCATGTGACTTCATTTGCTGCTGCTACAATAAGTGGATGACTCATTGATGCTCCCATAATCCCTGTCAAAATCAATACTGCACTTAGAAGTGCTGTTACCTTAACCTTCCATGTTGTTTTCATAAATATTATTCTCCTTCTTTTCTTATTTTTGTGTTTTGAACTTTTCCATTAGTTCTTCTAATGTGATGTTTGCTTTTCTAAAAACTGTAATCACTTCTTCGTTTTCCAGTTCTTCCTCTCTGATAGATAAAAGCCCCAATTGTTCATCAATCAGGGCTTTCTTCTCTAATAACTTTTTCTTTTTTTGTCTGACTTGCGTAAGTTCTTTTCGCATAAATCTCCTTCCTATGGTGTCACTACCGATGAATCGAAGTCTTTATACATTTCATAAAAGCCATGAGCTGCATTGCTTCTTCTATCGTAGTGAGCGTATTTTGCGTTTGGTCTTTCAAAGAGCCAGCAAAATTGACTCGTTGCTTCTTCAATACTTGTTAGTTGTTTAAATCCATTCGCCCCTCCTGGAAACACCGTTCCTTCTGCTCCATTCATTTCATAATCAAGAAACGCTATCTGAACACCAATATCTGACCAGTGTTTTCCTTGAGACTCAGCAAAAGAAATAAGTTGAGCTTTTCGTCCAAAGCTCCACTGGATAAGTCCAATTCCTTCGCCTGGATTTGTTACAGAGTTTTCAACTGCTGAGGTATTGAAACCCGATTCAGCTTCAATATTTCCCATAATTCCAGCAGCCGCCTCTGGCGTATAGCCATTCGTAATGAGATATCCCCATACTGTCTCTTGAACATCTCCACCTTGCCAATTGAATGCATTAAAGCTTGAAGCACTTGGCTTAGTGTAGTTTTCAAAAGTTTCTTCAGAGTAAAGATAAAAATATGGATTAACTCTTGTTCCATCGGCTAAATGAAGTTCAAAGTGCAAGTGATTCCCTGTACTATTTCCAGTTGTTCCCATCTTTGCAATCTCATCTCCTTCTTTAACTACCTGTCCAACACTTGAGGTAATAGAACTTGCATGAGCATATCGTGCCATGTTCCCTTCCTTGTCTTTGATTTCTACATAGTTTCCGTATCCTGAATCCGAATGTTCAACATAGGTTACTGTGCCATCAAAAACAGCTAAAAGTGGTGTTCCTGCACCATCCGCTATATCTATTCCTGAATGAAACTTCTTTTCTCCAGTAAATGGATCTGCTCGATAACCATACATACTCGATACTTTGTTTTTCCAATCACCTTGTATCGGTGAATGAAGGTTCATGAAGTTCCCTTTAGTTTCATTAAGAACTTCATAGTGTTCTTGTTGTTCTTGGTTTAATCTTCCATTCAAAACATCCTCCAATCTTTTACTGCTTAGGATTGTAATTAAAATTCTTCTCGTCTTTTCTACCTCAACTTCCTCAATGGTGATTACACCTGTTGCTGGATCTTCAGTCTCGATAGTTTCAATCACTGTGTAAGTCTCAACTTTTTCTTCAAGTTTTAACTTATACATACTTTTAAAAATCTCATTAATTTCTGATTCCACTTCAGCAAAGCTATACTCTCCATACTTTGCAGTAAGATATGCAATTAGAACCTGTGGATCGTGTCCCACAGAGTCCACTTGATACTGATAGCTGTCATAGCCAGGATGATCTTTTGGAATGTTTTTTATCTCCACCAATAAATCAGTTTCAAGCTCTTGTAGAAGTTCATCAGATACAGTAATTTCTCTATCGCTTGTTAGGTAGGAACTCGATGTAATCATGCTAGAACCACCACTCAAACCTCCGAATAACGAACAAGAATTCAAAATGACTGAGAGAAAAAGAAAAAGACCGAAGAGCATAATCCCCAGTCTTGCAGCTTTCTTCTTGATAACTTCTTTTGTACCTTTAATTGCCTTTTTTAAGGCAATTTTGATTCTTTCCTTAATTCCGGAATTATTCTTTTTATAAATGGTTGCCTTCATTTGCTTTCGCTTTTGAAACTTCTTAAATGCATTCATCTTTTGATAAGATTCATCTGCTTGTAAAACCTTCTTAGCATCTCGAAATTCTAATTTTGACTTTCTAAGTAGTATTTTGTCATCATACTTTCCAAGTGCCTTTACTCTCTTATCTTGCCTTTTAGCTTTGTAATCCTTAATTCCATGAACAAGCTTAGAACTTGCTCCTAGTGACTTCTCACTCGCATCAACGCCTGTATTTTCCTGACTTCCACTTCTTAGATATGACTTTGAAGCTTCAAGCATTGCACCTGTTGTTGATAAAGTTAATGATTTTTTCTTTTGAATTTTACCGCTTGTACTTTGAACTCTAGAGAGTTCCTTACTTTGCTTATTCTGGAGCTTTCTGATTTTTTTAT
The DNA here is from genome assembly GCA_012513395.1 of Tissierellia bacterium. The sequence goes on along the minus strand of JAAZCH010000415.1, from coordinate 20,468 downwards.
CATTAGGCAAGTTATTTGGTAAGTCTACACTTTTGATCTCTTTCATCTTAGAAGTTGATGATTCAGACTTCTTACTTCGATGAAACTCTAAAGTATAGTTGTTTCTTTTATAGGCTTTTTGTTGAATTGACTTCCTATCTTTTTCCTCGTAACTAACCGTTGAATCCCTAAAGTCGTTATCATAGCGGTCAATGACTCCATCATTATCCATATCTTTTGATAGTGGATCATAAGGTTCGACTTCGTAATCATTCTTTATTTCACCACTTGAAGATGTTTCTTTTTGAATTGACTTATCTTCAGGTGATTGATGAGAGTCTTGATTCTCTAACTTGGACTTTTCCTCTTTTTGAAACTTAGCTTGTTGACGTCTTTGTCTTGCTTTTTTATCCTTAGAATTACTATTAGAATCAACAACCTTTACTTCACCTATCGGCCCTTCTCTTTGGTGTAGATTGTTTGAAGTCTTAGTTTTACGACTACTTGATTTATTTTCAAGTGGTGTGCTTTTTCCATCTATCAGCCTTATATCTTTGACTTTTCGACTTGTAGAATCGGATAAATCAGCATTTAGAAATTGAGTTTCTTTAGATTCAACCGTTGTCTGCGTCAATTCCTCTTGAGTTTTATATCTTCTTTGTTTTCTTGCATTTGATGGTTCTTTAGACCTTCTTCCACCACGATGACTTTGTTCTCTTACCTTATCTTGATACCTTTCCGATACCTCAACTCGTTTATTTGAATAATCATCAGAGTGTTTTAATTTACTTCTTTGAAGTTCCTCTCGCTCTCGTATTTGATTGTCACTTACACTCTTAGAAAAGATTTCTTTATTCGCTTTTCCCAAGGACTTTTCTGAAAAATCTCGTCTTCGTTTTTTTGACATACAACACCTACTTTACTTCTTCAGGTTTTGTCGTCATCTTCTGATAGAGAATTGTATCTTTAGGGAACTTATCAACAAATGGAACAATCGTATTACCAAAAACCAATAGTCCTTCACCCGCATTGGAGTTAGTGACATAGTTGAGTTGATAGGGTGATATCTTTAATTTCTTTGCCAAGATTTCTCTGTCACCACTGGCTTGATTGAGCATGAGTACGAAATCCGTATTGTCAAAGATATTCTCAATTTCTTTACTCATGAGTAAGTCTTTTACGTTTTGGGTAATCCCAGTAGGAATACCTCCCCACTTACGAAACCTCTTCCAAATTTCCACCGAATATTGAGCAGTTTGTTCCTCTTTTAAAAGTAAGTGGAACTCATCGATGTAATATCTCGTTGCTTTACTTCCTCTATTAAGTGATACCTTGTTCCAGACCTGATCTTGAATGACAAGCATTCCAATCTTTTTTAACTGAGTTCCAAGCTCTTTAATATCAAAGCATAAAAGTTGCTTATTCAAATCAACATTACTTTGGTGATTGAATACATTGAGTGAACCAGTAACATAGATTTCCATTTCTGTTGCAAGTTTTCTACCCACTTTCTCCTCTTGATTTCTAAGCATATCGTAGAGATCTTGATGAATTGGCATATTCTCAGGTTTTGGTTCTAAGAAGTACTTCTCATAAATCTTGGGCAGACAACGGTCAATAATAGATTTTTCTTCCGCTGTAAGTCCTGTTCCACCAACGACTAGCTCCAACATCGAAATGATGAAGTTAGCTTTATCCTTTAATGGAGCATCGCCATCACCATAGTTCATGTTGATATCTAAGGGATTAAGATAATCCTTGCTCTTAGCAGAAACTCGAATGACCTCACCTTTAAATTGTCTTACAAGGTTTGCATACTCACCTTCTGGATCACAAATAATAACATCATCGTCAGTGACTAAGATGGCATTTGCCATTTCTCTTTTTGCACTAAACGACTTACCTGAACCAGGTGTTCCAAGAATTAAACCATTTGGATTTTTCAAGAGCTTTCTATCTGCCATAATCAAGTTATGACTGAGGGCATTTAGTCCATAGTACAAACTATTTTCTGAGTTAATGAATAACTCCTCTGTCGTAAATGGCATAAAGACTGCAGTAGATGAGCTTGTGAGTCCCCTATTAATTGCAATTCGATTTACACCTATTGGAAGTACTGAAGCAAGTCCTTGTTCTTGCAAGTGGTCTAGTCTTTTAATCTTACAGTTATGACGGTTTGCAATCGATGAAATCTGATCTATCGTGTTATCGAGTTGTTGAATTGACCTAGCAAAGTTCATAATGATAATCGTGACGACAAACATTCTTTCATCACGATTCTGCAAGTCATTTAGAAGGCTTTTAATATCTGAACCAAAGGTATTGATGTCACTTGGAATAATATCCATGTCATAACCCGCACGTACAGCCTTCTTCTGCTCTTCGATTTTCATCTTATCAACGTCAGTATTCTTACGTTTCACCATCTTAATGGCTTCGCTTTGTTCCACTGAGCGGATATGAAATGAAATTGTGATGTTATCATCTGTGTTTAGAAGTTCCGCAAGCATTCTATCTGAGAGTTCACTTGCTAGAATTTGAAAGTGACTCATCGCTCCCATGAACTTTCCAAACTTGAAGTATTGAGTAGGAGCAAAATTGAAAACATCAGGTACAATATAGCTTTTTGTACTTTCTCTTGGTTTTAAGTTCTTATATGAAAACTCAAAGACCTTATCAGGATTGAGCATATCGTGAAGAAGTTTCAATCTTTCCTCACCGTTTAAGCTTTCAGCTCTCACCCCCATACTCTTGAGATTTGATAAAATATCAATCTCTAATCTTTCAAGCTTTGACTTAGCTTGAGTAATGTTTTCAGCTTCAATCGTAAAGGTAATATACTTTGATTTTTTAAGTCCGTTATTTCCCTTGTTGAGTTGATCCTTGAGCATTCCTCTAAACTCTTTTCTCACCTCGTCATAATCATCACCCTTATTTGGAATCTTGATTGCATTCTCAAGTTCAGCATTTCTTCCCAACTGATTTACATACGAGAGTTGTAACTCTACCGATGGATCAAAGGAATTTAAGAAGTTTGCAAACTGATTAAAAATCAAATCTCGATGTTCCTCTAAAGCAAGTTGGTAGTTAATATCCTCAAAGGAAATGCACTTATTAAAGTGTGTTTCATCAACTTGGCAAATCCCTGTTTTGAACATTTTCAAGTAGGGAATTGTATCCTCTGCTGTCACTCGCTTTTCTTCTTTCTTAAAGAGTGATCCAAACAAATTAAATGAAACTGGGAGTTTATTGTCTTTTCTTAGCTCTCGTTTCTGTTGTTGAAACTCTTTCTTTTGTTGTTCTAGTCTTTGTTCTTGTTGTTTCTGTTTTTTCAAGACTAACCTCCTTTCTTCTTTCATGCGATTGATAGACCTTGTGCTGATAGATGTACTTTGCATACTTTTCAAATGGCATTCCGTCTTTCTCATAAAAAGTCATGAAAAAGAACGGAAGTGTAACACAAACCATTAAAATAACTGCTACATCATTTGGAAGAGATTGTTTACATAAAAAATAGGTTGGAAATCCAACCAATCCCGCTGCACAAAAGCCTATGAGTTGCCTTTTCGTTAAGTTAAAGGCAACTTTTGTTTTTACCTTCTTTAAATCTTTTGGTATTGGTACATAAGCCATAGTTCACCTCTTAATCTAACTTCTCTGCAAGACATTGAATATGCTCCAAGTTTGAAATAATCTCTTGATAATTAGCTTCAATCTGCTCTTCAAATTCAAGATTGTTTTCCATTTGATATTTACAAAACTGATTATGACAATCAGCTACATAGTTAATCTTCTCATCTAATTTTCTTACTTTTCTCTTTAAGCAAATAGTGGAAATAACTCCACCAATTACTCCAACTGTGCCAATTACAGCACCTACCATCGTCATCGTTTCTTTTTCTTTTATTACTTTCATTTGAATTCCTCCTAATAATTTAGTGTGCATTTAATATGCTTTTTGCGAGCGTTCCGCTCTTTAACATCGTGAGTCCCAATAAGAGTGCATAGGCTAATACCATGAAGATACTTGTATGGATATCCGTAATAGAAATCGTCTTTACAAGCACTGCGTATATTCCTAAGCAAACCATTAAAAACAAACCTTGAAGTCCTAAGGCAAATAGCCCTTTGATGTAGTTGTTGCCTATCTGTCCCCACTCCTTATTCCCCATCGTTGCAAAGGGAATTGCAGAGACCGAGCAGTAGATATAAATCTCAAACATACGACCGTAAACCACTAAGGTGATTACTAGAGATATTGCTTGAATTGCAATCTTGACCAATGAAGTTTCAAGAAGAATCATAATTAATTCTCCAATATCTTTGTCAGCAAGAAGAGCCACCATCTCAGTGATTTGATCAGCTGAAACAACCGCACTGGTATTTATTACTCCCGCTGCTTGATTGACAAGATTCTGGGCAACATCAAATACTGCCATACTGAAATCAAAAGCGTGGGTGACAAGATAGACCGCCACCCACATCTTGATAATGTACTTAAAGAACTCAAAGGTATCTGAGTCATGCATATTGTTTTTCTGCATCACCATATTAATGAGTTCAATACAAAGTACGGCTGTAATAATCAGTCCTGCAATCGGAATAATGACACTGTCATTTATCGTCTTAATAAAGTTAAAGACTTCTCCATTCCACCCCATTGGTGTTTGCCCTACATCGGTTGCGACTGTTGTGACTTGGTTATTGATGTCTAAAAACATCGATTCAAGGTTTGCTTGGATACCTCCGACTAGCAGGTCCTTAAAGAACTGCGTGATTTTATCGAAAATACCAAACATAGACTATCTCTCCTTACTGCAATACATTTGCTAATAGTGGAATGAGTTTTAGCCCAATCAGTACAATACCGCCACCAGCCATAAGCTGTTTGATACCTTGTGACTTCGCACCAGGGTTGTCGTTACCGTAACCTTCCATCAGGTTGATAACACCCCATGCTCCAAGACCTGCTCCTACTGCCATTACTAACGTTTTTAATACGTTTACTCCTTCTACAAAAAAATCCATTATTCTTTTTCCTCCTTGTTTTCTGTAATTTTGTTATATGATTTGACGATAAAATTTCTAAATGTCTTATCGCCTTTGACCCTCTCTTTGAAGTAACCAAACACATGAATGAAATCACCTGGTTGTAACTCTCTTGCAAGCTCTACCTTCTCTCCATAAACTGAGCAATTGGTATATTCTTTGTCCTTGCCATAGTTCTTAACCAAAGTGAAGTTGACCACTTCAATGGTTTCTCCATTCTTTTCAAAACTGCCAAATACTGGTTCTTTGACCAAATTAGCGTTGATGTTAATCATTTCTCTGTTCATTTCCATTTAAATTTTTCTCCTATCTTTCTTTGAAATTAAAAAAGCGACTGGAAGATTTCTCTTTCAATCGCTTGGCTGCAACATTCTTCTATTTAGTTTTTAGTAGGACTTCTTATCCTTGCCATATGACCTCCTTGGTTTTGGGTATTAAAAAAGCGATTAGATTTTCTCTAATCGCTCATGCGTTGTGCTATTTAGTTTTGTTCTACAAATTAGGATTTGTATAACAGCATTATTTAGTCAAATCACTACTAATACTATTAAATACCTCTTCACTTAATTCCCATATCCCTGAATATGGTTGCTCAACATAACAAATATTCTTATTTTTATATAAATAAGCTATACTAGGACTGCCTTCTGCATTTTCATGATTAAATTTAATAGTAATGTACTCGTCAATATTTGTAGGCTGATCATTAGTACTTTCTTTACCAGTATTATTAGTATTTTCTTTTATTGCAGAAATTATTTTAGAAATTTTATCTTGCTCAATAATTTTCATATCACTTTCAGAAGTACTCTTCATAATTTCAATTTCGGTTATTTGATCTGGTTTTGGTAAGACTATTTTTTTATTACTTCCACAAGCAGTCAATGCCAACATACAAATTAATACTAATATTATTCCAATTTGCTTTTTCATATTTCTTTTCCTTCTACAAATTCCAATTTGTCGTTCTCTTTAATACAACTATTATAACCTTTTAGATTCTCAATCCGTAGTATTTTATCAATTAATGGAGTTTATTCTTGTCCTTGCAGTTATCTTTGCCTTTCCAACTCGCTTCATGTACTTCTCAATATTAAATAAGTTTCGCTTATCAAAGTCTTCCAACAGCTTGTAGTTCTTATGTTTTGTGATGTCGAATTTCTCTGACAAGAATGGACGAACACCTCTTAACTGAAAGATACACTTTCCTCCATCCATGACTGTTATTTCATCTTGGCTCATCAATTCTTTGCCAACTTTTTGGTAATTAAGTCCAAATGATTTTTGGTTACTTCTAGTTTCAGAAGTGTTATATAGGTCGATGGTTTCTTTTCCTAATGTTTCAGAGAGTTCTTTTAGAGTTGTTTTCTCTTTCCCACCAAGAAACAAAGTACTATCACAGTTTCCGATAATTGTATCAGCATGATCCTTATAGATTGCCTTGAGCTGAGATTGTGCTTGTAAGATGATACTTGCTGAGATTTCTCTCGAACGAATCGTTGCAATCAACTTTTCAAACTTTGGTATTAAACCGATATTTGCAAACTCGTCTAAGAGAAAGCGAACATGAACAGGTAAGCGACCACCATAGACATCATCTGCTTTATCACATAACAAATTAAATAGCTGAGAGTACATAATGGATACTACAAAGTTAAATGTGTCATCTGTATCAGAGATGATGACAAACAAGGCAGTTTTCTTATCCCCAATGGTATCTAAGAACATTTCGTCCTCACTCATGAGTTCTCTTAATTCTTCAATATCAAATGGAGCAAGTCTAGCACCACATGAGATTAGAATACTCTTGGCAGTTTTCCCAGCTGCAAGCTTGTATTTCTTATATTGCTTTACAGCAAAATGTGTAGGATGTTTCTTTTCTAATGCTTCAAACAGTCTATCTATTGGGTTCATGTAACTTTCATCATCTTCTCGTACTTCTGATGCATCAATCATATCCAATAGCGTTTTGAAGTTCTTCTCTTCTTTAGGAGCTTCATAATAGATGTAACCGATTAATGCTGTGTAATAAAGTTTTTCAGCTTTAACCCAAAAGTCCTCACCCGCTTTTTCTCCTTCTCCTTTTGTATTAGCAATAATCGTTTGAACCAGTTTCAAGATATCTTTTTCACTTCTCAAATAGGCAAAGGGATTGTATTTCATACTTTTCTTGAAGTTGATTGTGTTTAAGATTTTAATCTCATAACCATTCTCTTCAAGCATCTTTCCACACTCTAGTACAATTGTCCCTTTAGGATCTGTTACAACATAAGAAGAATGCATTTGCATGAGATTCGGTTTTACAAAGAATCTTGTTTTTCCTGAACCAGATCCACCAATAACAAGAACGTTCTTGTTTCTAGCATACTTCGGATTCTTTGGTCTACCATTCATCGTCAAACGCTCCGTATTAGTGAATAAAACATTGTTATCATACTTTTCATCAACATATGGCTGAATATCTTTAGCATTACCCCACCTTGCTGACCCATACTCTCTACCTTCTCGAAACTTTTTTGCTTTCTTTCCCTTGTTATAGACTATAAACTTTATCGAGCCAGCAACTAATAAACCAACTAGTAAATTATTCAGATTAATACTTGGTATTAGTCTCATTGTTCCAATCTCCACGATAGCAGTCATTATCCGATCGATAATATCTCCACCTCGATAAGCTCTTACATGAGCAGAGAATATGTTTCCTACATAGAAAAAGGCAAGGTATGGAATATTCGCTTTTAACAGCTTTTTCCAATCTTGCCCTTGAAATATGGACTTTATATCTTGAAGTATTTTATCAATCACAAGTGACATCACCTCCAATCAATGCCATTAGATATTCTCGGCCTTTTGGAGTTATCAATGTTTGGATTCCAACTAAATCATTATAGTAGTTATACCATTCCTTAATCTCAAAATAACCATTATTCTTTTTTGCATAAGGTAGCAATCTCTCAAACTTATCTCTATATAAGAATTTATTTTCCAGCAAAAACTCAACAAATTTCTTCTGAGATACCTTAAGCTCCTTCGCAGTGTTTCGAATATTGGTTAGAAGATGTTGATTTACAAGATTGTCATAATAGATTGCTTTAGGTTCTAGCTCTGCAATTTTTCTCTCTTTATCCTTAATTACATTCTGTGCCACCAAGATTGCACTTGCTAAAATCTCATCATTAGACTTTTCTTCTTGATTTTGAATGTATCCACCATACTTACGAATGCTAGGCAATATTTCTTTCGTTACCCAACGTTTAAACTCTTTCGCCTGTGGGAGTTTGGAAGATAATATCAGTGAGTATAACCCTGATTCGTTTATTACAGAGATATTCTGAGCACCTCCAAGGGTGTTCCATTTCGTTACACCCTTATCTTCATTGTCTACATGATCCCCTATTGCTTTTCTGGAATTTATATATCCCAACATGTCCGCTACTTCTTTCCCTATAAAGAAAAACTCACCGTCTTTTCTTATGACCGTGAGTTTCCCAAAGTGTTGACTTTGAAATTGTTGTACTTGATTGTTGCTTATCATAAACTTTGCTCCTTCTGCTTATTTTTAACTTTGTCTTTTGTGACAGTTTCTTTGATAGTTTGTTTAAATTTATCGATTGCCTTAACTACTGAATCTTTCTTCGCTTCTTTCTGTTCAACGTTAGCTAAAGCATTGCGAAATGCCTTTTCCATAACCGCCGTATCTTTGGCTTGAAAAAATACCGAGTAGTTTCCTGAAGATTTATCCTTCATTAAAGAAAATCTGACTCCGTGTTTATTAAGTTCTTTCTTTAATTCTTTAAGGTCGCTTTCCTTAACTTCAAGTTCTTCTAGTTGACCTTTTTTAACCATATCTTTCATTGCAACTTCTTTAGAGGAACCCTTTAAATAGTTATCCAAACTTTGTTTCTTCTGGTCTAGCTTTTGTATTAAGTCTTTTATAAGTTTTTCTATCAACTTTGCTGATACTTTTGTTGCTTGTACTTCCATATGCAAAGTTTTATTACTTATTTCTTCATTTATCACAATAATCACCTCCTACAATAGAAGCTCTCTCGCTTCCTCAATTTTGCTTTTATGAATCTGATTTCTAATATCATCACCACTAACCAAAACTGGAATACACATTTCAAGTACTCTTGAATAAATTCTCTTGTATTCGATACTTTCAGTGTGATTTCTAATTAATTCAATACTCAAATTGGTGGTGATAATGGTTGGTTTCCCTTGTAAGCAGCGACCATTAATGATGTTGTAGACTTGCTCCAATGCATAAGGTGTATTTCTTTCAATACCTAAATCATCCAAGATAAGTAGTGGAGTTCTAACCAACGATTCAATGTACTTATTCTTATCTAGTTCAAACCCACCTGACTGTAAATCATTGATAATCTGTGAGAAATTACGCATTTTGCAGCTTATTTGATACTCTTCCATCACTGCATTTGCTATGGCTGCAGCAAGATAACTTTTGCCACTGCCAACTTCTCCATAAAATAAGATTCCAACATTCTTCTTACTTATCTCCTCAAATTTACTAATATAGTTGGATGCAACACTTAGGGTTTTCTTATTATTGATTACACATTTTTCCAATGTGTAATCTCTCTGCTTAAGATTGGTAAAACATAGATCCTTTAATTGATGAATCTTCATGGCACGTTCATGTTCCTTCCATCGTTTTTCTTCATCTCTCTGACACTTACACTGACTAGGAAAACTCATCCATGTTCCCATCATGTTAATTACCTCACCATTTATTTGTTCATGGCACGTTTTACAATATACATTTCCGTTTTTCGGATATGCTTTTTCTGGAGAATACTTAAATATCGCTTCTCCTATTCTTATTTGTTTCATTTCATTCATTACAAATGTTCTCCTTTGTCATAATCTTCGTAACTCAGTACGGTTGATTTCTTTTGATATTTCTTTTTATCCTGTAAGTACCAAGATAAAAGGGTTGCTTTGTGATTCTTATAAGTTCTTCCAGTTGAAACCATATAGGTAGATAGTCTATTTATCAGACCATCTAAATCTTCAACAATCGTTCTTGAAAGTTCTTCATAATCTTCTTTAGTCAATATGACATTTTCAAATAACCCTAAAAGAGTTGGGTTACTCCTCATATCATTCTTTCTTAAATCAGGTTCTCTAATATCTATATAGTTTCTATTCGATTTTCGAAATTCTTGATTTTCGATTTCAGAAGTTCTTGAATCATGTATATCGAAATTCTTAACTTTCGATTTCGCATTTACTTGATTTTCGATTTTATAAGTAGTAATTCGGAATATACTTAAGAAGTCTTTGACATAGATAATTGCTGGTTTTCCTTGTCCTTGCCTTCTTCGTTCAATCAACCCAATTCCCTTTTCTGAATCTAATTCATTTAATATCTTTGTTGCTTTTTCTGACTTACACCTCAGTTTTCTCATTACTTCTTCAATGGTGAAATAAATGTATACTCTTGACTCTTCATCAACCCATCCATTTTTAAAAGATAAACTTATTCGATTAAGCATCATGGAATATAAGACGATGGATTCTAAAGACAAACTAGAGAACATTTCATCTTCCAATAAGATTGTTGGTAATTGAATATATCTAAACTGATCACCATCTCTACTGTAGTAGTATTCAAATTCCATGCCTTACCTCCTCTCTTTTGACATGAAAAAAGCGACTAGATTTTCTGCTCTAATCGCTTAAAAATTTCCTTATTTATTTTTGTATTTAGGGGTGTTTGATGTGCTGCTTACAACCCTTATTCTTAGATAAAAGCTCTAAGCAGCACACCATTTTATCGTTTTGTGACTTTGTGGAAGCTTCAAAACCCTATTGTTTACAGCGTTTTTACCCCTTGTCACTATTATGACATCATCCCCGGAGAAAAAATCGAGTATGATTTCTTCACTACCACACCCCAAGGTAACAAAATCTTTGATTAAATCTATTGGTTTTGGATTGGGAAAAATCCTGCCCCCAAAAAGATTACTCAGCTGTGCAGTTCCATTACCACTACTATATTTTGGTTTATAGAAAAGAGTTTTCGGTTTCTTGGATGGTAGTTCTCCAATTGAGGGCCTTTGCTTTTTATGAATTGCAATTCCGTTATCATTACGCCTAACGATAATTTCGGATTGTTCGCTTAATATTTTTGTCTTACTCCAACGCCATGACATTTCCTTCCCGTCAGTAATAGGATAAATGCATATATCCGATGGTGATTTTTGTGTTAGAGATATATTATCGTCAATACTTACATAAATGGGATAGTATAAATTGGGTCTTTTAGTACGTGGCCCGTTGACTCCGGTGGCTTTTAAATTGGCACCTCTTTTGTAATATCCAATTTCGTCAATTTCCCAGTCTTCTTCTAAATCATCTTCATCTAATACGAATTGGTTAAACAAACTGAAAGGTTTGCTTTTTGCGAAAACAACTGTATATTCATGGGTGCCAGCAAATGCAAATTCATCCTGATTGCCTTTTAGATTCATTACTGTTGGCATACAACCAATAAAGTTTTCTCGTCCAAAAACTTCTTCTGTAATTTTTAATAGTGTAGCCACCTCATTATCATCAATACTGATGAAAATAACACCGTCATTGCAAAGCAAATTTCTTGCTAAAACTAAGCGGGGATAAATCATGCTACACCAATCTGAATGAAATCGCCCATTCGTCTCGGTGTTTCTAATAAGACGTTCTCTTTCTTCATCAAACAAGCCAATTTGATCTTTATAGTCCTCATCACTAATGGCAAAATCATCTCGATAGAGGAAGTCATTCCCGGTATTATAGGGCGGGTCAATGTAAATCATCTTAACTTTGCCCAAATAACTTTCTTGGAGGATTTTCAGAACTTCGAGGTTATCTCCCTCAATATAGAGGTTTTCGGTGCTGTCCCAATTTTTGCTTTCTTCGGGGCAAGGGCGCAATGTTTCCCGAATTTGTTTGCCAGCTTCCCGCATTGCCTCTCGTTTCCCAACCCAAGTTAATTCGTAAGCTTCATCCCCGGTAACTTCATCGCCTAGCATGGTTCTAAGTAGATCAAAATTGACTTTACCCTCGCTGACAACCCCTGGTAAAGCCTGAGAAATCTTGTTAATGAGCTCTTTGGTTAAATCTGCTGATTCAAATTTCATTTTATCCATGACGCTCTCCTGGGTTGATATAAATAGTCATTATAAGGGGAACAAGGGTAAGAGGGAAGGGTCTATAGAAAATTCGAATTTGTAACGAGTAATCACGCCGGAGAAAAAAGTCATAATCCCATATTGTCGGAGTCCGCAACGGAAATGGGGGGGTGGCAAATGTAATAACTTCACGGATGAAGGCGAAGTCTCCAATACAGACTGATATAATCATTTATTCCTCGCTGGACTTTTGAGAAATCAAGATCGTTCCGTTTAAAGCAGAGCGACTGTGAACCCTTTTTGGAAGCGGCGTGTTTATATTATTTGGAGTAGTCTTTGAGTAAGTGGTTTAAATTAGATAACGCAGCAAATATATATCCGTCAACACAAACGAGTGATTGGACGGCTATGTTTCGCATCTCTGTGACGCTCTCTGAGGATGTTGATCTTCAGATTTTGGAAGAAGCACAGATTAATACGCTGAAACGCTTTCCGTCGTTTGCTGCCCGTTTACGCAAAGGAATGTTTTGGCACTTCTTTGAGCAAATTGATGGCGCGCCTCCGATTCTGGATGATATATATAATCCCACGCAGCCTTTGATTTTCAGACGCAACAGGTATTTTATGTACCGATTGCTATGTCACAAGAACAGGATATCGGTAGAGTTCTTTCATGCCCTAACCGACGGCTCAGGAGCAATGACTTTTTTGTTGTCACTGGTTGCTGAATATTTGCGGCTGAAAAATGGGATTGAGGTTGTGCCAAGCAAGTATGTTTTTCGATGTTCCGACAGCCCCGAGCCAGAGGAGTATGAGGATGCCTTTCAGCGTTATGCGGGCGATAAGAGTCTTGGCTTAGTTGAAACGCCCTCTTACCATTATGACGGAACCGCTGTACCGTTAAATAAGCTGCTCATTATTTCCGCTGAAATGCCGACTGAGGTTCTGCGTGCTAAAGCTAAAGAGTACAGAACGAGCATCGGTGCATTTCTTGCTGCGAATCTACTATATTCCATTTATAAAAAGCAGAAATCCGAAAAGTCTGAATCTGCCTTACGGCATGATGCAAAAATTTCCCTGCCCATCAATCTGCGTCAGTTTTTCCCCTCTAAAACGGTGCGGAATTTTTCGTCCTTTATCAACCCGGGTATCAAGAGCCGACTGGGAGATTACACCTTCGAAGAAGTTCTTGAGCAGGTTGAGCACTTTATGGGCATGAATATTACCGAAAAAGAACTGAATGCCCGTTTCACCGGTTATGTAAAAATAGAGAAGAATCTTCTGATGCGCCTTGTTCCGCTTTTTCTGAAAAACCTGCTCTTGAAGATTGGTCATTCTCTTACGGCAAATAGAACTTCAGCCTCCACGATCTCCAATTTGGGCCTGGTTGAAGTAGATGAAGCCATGAGGCCGTATATAAGGCGGATAGATCTTATGCTGGGGCGTTCTTATGGAAAACGGACGAGCTGTGGTGTTGTAAGTTACAACGGAAAAACGGTGATTAACTTTTCACGGACGATTGTTGAAGCTGATATTGAGCAGAATTTTTTTAGGCAACTGGTGGAGATGGGAATCCCTGTTGCGATTGAAAGTAATGGAAGAGGCTAAGATGTCTTATTGCGTACATTGTGGTGTGAAACTTGCGGACTATGAAAGCAGATGTCCGCTTTGCGATACGGAGGTTATCGATCCGAAGAGAAGCAAAGAAAGCAGGGAAGGCTACCCTCAGGACAGGATGGATATCAACGGTAAGAAGATCAACAAGAAATTCTTGGTAATGTTGATTTCATTGGCGCTGCTGATTCCTTTTGCAGTCGTAGCTGTTATAGACTTGGCGATTTCACGGGGCTTGACATGGGCATTTTATGTGTTTGGCGCAGGGCTGACCATATGGACTTTTGTTGTTCTGCCAATATTTTTTGAGGGAAAGAGCTCATATTTCTACCTGACGGCCGACCTCATTGTCAGTAGCGTATACATTTTGATTTTAAGCTTGCTGAATACTTCCGAAAAGTGGTTGATGGCGATTGCCTTGCCGATCATTCTATCAGCCGGGCTATGTGCGTATTTCATAATCTTTATTGTTCAAAGCAAGGGGATTGGCAAGATTGGGAAAGGCGGCTGGATCACGATTGTTTATTCTTTTATGCCCTGGGCGGTTGATATTGCTGTTACACACTATCTGACCCAATCGTTTATGCCTGTATGGGCATGGTATGTTTCCATCCCACTGCTTATCCTTGGCGGTGTTTTGATTGTTGCATCAAATAATATAACGATGAGTGAATGGATACGAAGGAATTTGTTTTTTTAATCGGGGAGCAGGGAACGGGGAGCGGGGAGCGGGATAAAATAGGGGATAGGGGGCAGGGGACAGCCCGTAGGTCGGACGAAGTGCCGGAACGAAGTAAAAGGCGAGCGCTTTTTTTGGGCACTCCGCCGTTTGCAATTTAAAAAATTGTCGGAGTCGGCAAAAGAAGCCGATTCCGACCTACGGACTGTGTACTGAAAACTGTAAACTCTGTACTGTCCCCTGTCCCCTGTCCTCTGTCCCCTATCCCTTGACCCCTGTCCCCTATCCCTTGACCCCTGTCTTTTTGAACCAGCTTTTAACTCTAGCCCAGATTTTGATCAGGAAGAGGCGGATTTTTCGCCAAATGCGGCGGAGCCATTTAATCAGCTTTGGTTCGGCTGGTTTTTGATAATATTGGAAGCCTTCCCAAGGGTCCTGATCAAAGATTTTGCGGCTGCAGTATTGCAGAAGAAGCTTCAAGGTGGCGAGGGCAGGTGCGGCCAACATCAAACCGAGCAAGCCGAACAATTGAGCCATAATCAGGGCTGAAATCATAATAGCTGCCGGGTGGACATGGAGAGAGTTGCCCATCACTCTCGGTTGGATGACGTGATCCATAATCATATCCAAGACGACCGCGATGGCAATTACCAGAAGAGCATAAAAGAAGGGTTCCATGCCGAAGGGCGTTGGGCTTTGCACAAGGGCGCCGATGAAGAAGGCTACCCAACCCATACCAGCGCCGATGTAAGGGATAAAGCGTCCAAAACCGGCAATCAAGGCGAGCACGAAAAAGTAGGGCAAGCCCATTGCACCGAGGAAGATGGTGTAGATTGTGATTGAAGTGGCAACCATGAAAAATTCACCACGGATGAAGCTGTTGAAGATTCTGCCAATTTCCTGACCGAGACGCTGGAAGTCTTTTTCGTATCCGGGCAGAGAGATGTTGATAATTTTTTTGCCCACACCTTCTGATTCGGAGGTGATAAAGAAAGAAATCATGTAAGTTATCACGATGTTGACGACAACACCGCCGACTGTGCCAACCACGGTTGTGGTGATATTGGCTGCTGAGGTGACGATTGATTGCAAAGATTCGGAAATTGCCTTGCCAATCACATCAAAATTGATATGAGGGATGGTGAAGTTAAAGACTCCCCAGGAGATGGTTCGATCGGACCAAGATTCGAAGAATTCGGTGATAGTATCGACATTGTCAATTGCCAGGGTGAAGAATTTTTGAATCTGACCCGCCAAGCCGGAACCGCCGGCGGCAATCGCCCAGACGACTAAGCCTGCCAGGAGGACGTAGATAATGGTTGCCGAAAGGCGCCATTTGACACGAGTGGTTTTATGGAAAAATTTGACAAGCGGATTGAGCAAAAACGAAATGATAAAGGCAATCAGCAACATTTGGGTATAGGTTTTGAAACGAATAATCAATGCCAAAAAGCCAACTATAAAAAGGATTCCGACGACGAGTTTGGTTGCCCAACCCCAAGGCGGAGAATCGTTGTTTTGAGATGATTTTTGATGATCGTCAATAAGTGTGTCGTTTTTTGAATTTTCCATGGGTATATTTTAACAGGAAACTGTAAGTAGCAACAGAAGCGTATACAAAAAACAGAAGCGTATACAAAAAACAAGAGCGTATACAAAAATCAGGAGCCAGAGGTGCAAAAGACCTTTTTTGAATTTCCCCTATATAATCTTAGGTGAAAAGAGATTTATCTACTATAATTATCCAGTCTTTTATCTCAAGAGGAGCTAATTATATGAATAATGAACCATCTGAAGTACCTACAGATGCCGAGAAGCTTTTAAACCTTTCCTGGCATAGTCTCAACCCCGAACAAGTTCTCGACAATTTGGAAGTTCCCATTGAAACAGGCTTGAGTGATGAAGAAGTTCAACACAGACAAGCTAAGTTTGGTTTAAACGAACTGACCGAGCAGCCGGGACGTACTTTTTGGCAAAAACTTTGGGAGCAAATCAACAGTTTTGTGATTTGGCTCTTGATTGGCGCAGCCGTGATTTCGGCCTTTTTGGGCGATTGGGTTGAAGCCGGTGCGATTTTGCTGATTGTCGTTTTCAATGCCATCATGGGTATTGTTCAGGAATCGCGGGCTGAGGCTTCGTTGGCTGCCTTACGCAAAATGGCTGCACCCGAAGCTCAGGTTTTGCGCAACGGACACCGCGTCATGGTGCCATCACCTGAGCTGGTTCCCGGCGATGTCGTTTTTATTGAAGCCGGCAATTTTGTGCCAGCCGATATTCGCCTTTTGGAAGCGGTGAACCTGAGCATTGAAGAAGCATCTTTGACAGGCGAGTCGGTTCCGGCAAAGAAAAACGCCGAAAGCAATTTGCAGGCTGATATCCCCCTGGGCGATCGCGAAAACACCGCCTTTTCCGGCACGACCGTCAGCTATGGCCGTGGCAAGGGCGTTGTGGTCAGCACAGGTATGCATACGCAGCTGGGCTTAATTGCAACCATGCTCCAAACTGTTGAGGTAGAGCAAACTCCCTTGCAAAAGAAACTGGATGAGTTAGGGAAGACACTCAGCATTGCCGCGATGATTGTTACAGTCTTGGTCTTCGTGATTGGGGTTGCCCGGCTTTTGCTGCCTCCCGATGTGATTGCATTTGGCACCGGACAGTTTTGGGAAGAAGTTTTAGCGCTCTTCATGGTTGCCATATCACTGGCAATTGCTGCCGTCCCCGAAGGCTTGCCGGCGGTTGTTACGATTAGTTTAGCAGGTGGTATGCGCGAAATGGTTAACCGCCATGCACTGATTCGCCGCCTTTCTTCAGTCGAGACGCTCGGTTCGGTTACGACAATTTGTACCGACAAAACCGGCACCCTGACCCAAAACCAAATGACGGTAACCAAGCTCTGGGTTGATGGCAAATTTGTGGATATCTCCGGAATCGGTTATGACCCGGTAGGCGAATTTAGCGTTGACGGTGAAGCGGTCGATTTGGTAAAATACCCGGCTGCCCGAACAGCGCTTTGGGTTGGCACCTTGAACAATGACGCTCAGCTGGAAGCAACCGGAGAAAGCGAAGGAAAGGCAACCAACCGTATGGTTGGCGACCCGACCGAAGGCTCGATCCTGGTGGCTGCGCTCAAAGCCGGGGCTGCCGCACATGTTGTCAACAAGAATTATCCGCGACATCAGGAAATTCCCTTCGACTCCGTTCGCAAACGTATGGTTACGGTTCACAGCATTATCAACCCGGGACACGGAGACATCTCCCCATATTACACCGATGAGAAAACCAACTGGTACACAATCGCGATCAAAGGTGCGCCGGATGTGGTTTTGGAACTTTGTAAATACAAGTCCAACATGGAAAATGAGCCGGTGGAGTTCACCGAAGAAATGCGTCGCGAAGTTTTGACTGCCAATGAAAACATGACCAATCAGGCACTGCGCGTTTTGGCGGTGGCTTATCGTCCGGTTCCTGAAATGCCAGCCGAGATGGATCCGGCACTTCTTGAGCAAGATTTGGTCTTTGTTGGCTTAATCGGCATGATTGATCCATCCCGACCGGAAGTGAAACCGGCATTAAAAGAAGCACAGGATGCGGGCATTCGTTCGGTTATGATTACCGGCGACTTCCCCAACACAGCCAAGGCAATTGCCGAGGATATTGGTTTGCTCCAGCCCGGGCACCAGGTTTTGACCGGTGCGGACATTGACAAAGTCAGCGATGAAGAAATGCGCGAAATTGTCAAAATCACCGATGTTTATGCACGGGTTAGCCCTGAACATAAAATGAAAATTGTCGACGCATTGCGTAATAACGGAGAAGTGGTTGCCATGACCGGCGATGGTGTTAACGACGCTCCGGCAATCAAACGCGCAGATATCGGCATTGCGATGGGCATCACCGGTACAGACGTTGCCAAAGAGACCGCAGAAATGGTTTTGACTGACGATAATTATGCTTCTATTGTTTCTGCTGTTGAGCAAGGTCGTGTTATTTACAGCAATATCCGCAAGTTCGTTTACTATCTGATTTCCTGTAATATCGCAGAAATCATGATTATCTTCCTGGCAACTTTGTTTGGCTGGAACACGCCATTGGCGCCGATTCAGCTGCTCTGGCTCAATTTGGTTACCGACGGTGCCCCGGCTTTGGCTTTGGGTTCAGAAAAGGGTGACCCGGATATTATGGATTATCCGCCCAGACCGGCAACGGAGCCGATTATTAACCGGTCAATGATGAAAGGCATTATCGTTCAGACGATAGCGATTACTGCGACAACCCTGATTGCATTCTGGTTAGGCGGCGGCGCATTGAAAACCGCAACACCCGAAGCGCGGGTTTTGTCTGAAACCTTCGCCTTTGTAACCCTTTCACTTTCGGAGCTCTTCAGAGCATACACTGCTCGGTCGGAAAACTATCCCCTCTTCAAGATTGGGGTTTTCTCGAGCAAAAACATGAATATCGCAGTCTCAGTTTCGGTTTTACTGGTGCTGTTGGTCGTCTATGTCCCCTTCTTGAACGGAATTTTCGACACCATCCCCCTGGGCTGGATAGACTGGTTAGAAATCTTACCTCTGGTCTTGATTCCTTCAGTTGCTGCGGAGGTGATGAAATATATGACCCATCGCAAACAGCAAAAACAAAAGCAATCTGCATAAGCAGCTTGTTGAAATTTGATAAGAAGCCTCATGAAAATGAGGCTTCTTTGTTGGTAGCTGTTGACAGGTTCCGGGAAGAATTATGGTAGTTTAGGGGCGATGTTATGGCTGGAGAATTAAAAGCTTGACATTCCGAAAACAAGACGGTAGAATATTGATTCTTGAAATCTGGTGGAAACGGGCCTGTAGCGCAGTTGGGAGCGCGCTTCAATCGCACTGAAGAGGTCGAGGGTTCGACTCCCTCCAGGTCCATTCAAGTAGTAAGATGTAATGCAGAGTGCATGAAATAATTTACACGAGGGCCCATAGCGCAGTTGGGAGCGCGTCTCAATGGCATTGAGAAGGTCGAGAGTTCGAATCTCTCTGGGTCCACTAAAGAGCAATCATTTTGATTGCTCTTTTCTTTTAACTTTATTCAGGTAGCGGGGAGCGGTAAACCAAAAACAGGGATTAGGGGATAGGGGACGGGGGTCGGTAAAAAGGAAGCGGGAAACAGGAAACAGGGGCGGATAATACATTTTAAAAATAAAAAACCAGCTACAAAGCTGGTTTAGTCTGAGTCGAATGGATTAGGCTGTATTTTTCTTTTTCTTTTCGTCTTTAGCTTTACGCTTTTCTTTAATGTCTAATTTGGGCTTTTTGCGTTCTTCTTTTCCTGCTTTATCTTTAGTAGCCATAAGTAGCCTCCTTCTTGGGGTGAATACCCTTTAATTATAGCGTATTTTTGGATAAGTCTACTGTAAAATGGTATGATTGTAAGTTGAGTTTGCTCGACTTGCATAATCAATATTTTTGGGCTGATTGGGCAAGCTACTAAATAAAGGAGGATGGTTTGGAAGAGCTTTCAAGAAAAAAACGACTTCGATATCTTTTCACTTTGTTGATCTTGATTACGATCCCATGTTATTTGCTGGGCATTATTTTACTTAGGCTGGACCGCGGTCCTCAGCCTGGCATGCAAACCCCAACCGGGTCAGCCACAATTACCCAAACGGCGACAATTACACTGACACCCTATTTAACGCGGACTGCTTCCATTACTCCAACCGTAACATCGACCTTGCAGCCTACGAATACCCTAATTCCAAGTGCGACTCCAACTGCGACGCTTCCCCCGACAGAAACTGCCATTCCCGTTCCGACTGAGGAGCCAACGGCAACTGCCGAAGTGCCGCCGGAGGACGGATGAGACAGCATCGTAATTCCTTCGGTTGGCGGACCAAATCCAAATCCTATTCCATGAAAGAGGCTTATGAGTTTTGAAATTCTTCCCTTCTTAAAGTCGATGATTTCCACAGCCGGTTTATCCGGCTATGAAGCACCGATTCGTGATGTCATCACTCCGGTATGGCAAGAGCT
>JAAZCH010000414.1 GCA_012513395.1 Tissierellia bacterium | reverse complement strand
CAAGACTATAATGATCATCCCTGCTATCATGGAATAAAGTCCAATATTTGCAAAAGGTAAATTCAAAAGTCCAGCAACTACCCAATATATTGCACCAATAAGTACCATATACCAGCTAAATACATCAAAGAAAGCATCAATGGTTTTGCCTTTAGAAATAAGCATATATCCACTTAAAGCAAGTCCAAGGAACATGTGGAATCCACCTAGTACTAAAGATAATATCAAAACAGTCATATAGTCTGATGCTGGGTCTATAAATACTGGTAATGGAATAATTCCTCCAAAGAATGAGCCGTATATGACTCCCCAAAGTATTCCTGCATATCCTAAATAGTGGAAAAACTTAATATTTTGTCGCATACTATCAGATAAGTTAAATCTAAGAATAAACCATGTACCTATTACCAACATCAACCCGAAGCCAATATCTGCAATCATCATTCCAAAGAACATCCAGTAAAATGGAGCTAGGAATATTGTTGGATCGATACCACCATACCTAGGCATTGCATACATTTCTGTTAAGGGTTCGAAGGTACTAATAATTTTATTATTCTCTAAAACTATAGGGACTTCATCGTCACCTTCCTTTGCAGGTTCCAATTCAATATAATACTCATTTGGAAATTTCTTATCCAATTCATTTTGAAATTTTTGAATTTCTGAAGACTTAATGTATCCATCAATAAAGTTTACTCTTTTAGTTGAGAGGACTCTATTAGAAGTCTCATATCTTCTAATCATTTGATTGAGATATTCATATCGTAGCTTTAACTTATCCAAATCATCTACATTTTTTTTGAGATCTTCTTTTATTATTTTTATATCATCTTTATATTCTCTAATTGCATTTTCTTTATGCTTAATCTCCTGTGCTGGAGGACTTTCAGTATAAAAGTCTGATGCAAAAAATGAATATCGTCTTAATATTTCTTCTAGCTCTAACTCTTCATCTTTTGTAGTTATTGCTAAAATATATGAGTTCCCGTCGTAATCATCTACTTTTTCAACTTGAGTGTATTCGAGTTTTTTAATTTCATCCCTAAATGAGTCAAATTGCAATGAAATAATATATCCAGTTATAAAGCGAAGGTTCTTTGTGTCTTTTAATTCATTAGAACTAAGTTTTAAATTTTTCCAAGGCCTCAATTCTTCTATCTCATGTCGAATATTGGTAATTTCAGATTCTTCACTTTCAAGTTTTGTATGCAAAAGCTCGATATTATTTAATATTTCCGAAACATTAAGTTTTGAACCTTTTTCCATTAATTCTTCAAAAGTATAATTCATATTTCCTTGTTTTAAAGAATCTATAGCTCCTACCTTCTCTTTATATCTGGAAAGCAATTTAATTGCAGATTCCAATTCATTTATCTCATCTTTTATGTCGATAATTTCTTTTGGTTCGCTTAGATATTCCAATCCCATATCTAAAAGTTCGCTATCTTCAGATAAATTTCTAATATGAACATCTCCATATTCTTGTAGAAATTCTAGCATCTCGTTGGTAAGACTTTTCATAGAGTAGAGTTTGAAATGATGCATATTCGCTATTGCCATATCAAATCACTATCCTTTCTAATACCAATTCAACTGCCCTACCTAATTCTTCGTCAGTAAGATTTTTCATACGTTCAAATTCCAATTCGCCCTTTTTTAAAAGCTCATCTGAAACTTGCTCAGCTTCTTTAGTTCTATTTTCTATAATTTCTTTAGCTGTTTCATTAGCCCTGTCAATAATTTCTTGAGCTTGGATTTCTCCTTCGGATTGGGCGCGTCTTATCGATTCAGACGCAGCGTTTTTTGCCTCTTGAACTTTCAATTCCAAATCTTCTTCCAATTTTCTTATTTCTTGTATAGAATCTATTATCAATGCCTCACCTCCATACTGGTTGTAATATTAAACCATCTACCCGATAAAATATAAAAATACTCTTACAATTTTATCTATAGAATTTGTAACATCTTTCCAATCCCTTCAGTTAACGCCTCTCTCGTTAGACCACCAAAACCCAAAATAAATTTAGAATGAGATGGTTCTCCTCCACTGTAATATTCCGAAAGTGGTGAAATGGATATTCCAGCTTCTAGGAATTCCTTCTTTAATTCACTATCAGATTTTTTAGTGTCAAATTCTACTACTATGTGGATTCCCGCATCTGCACCAGAAATATTCAATACTTTAGGTTCATTTTCCAATAATTTAATTGCTACCTCTCGGTTCTTTTTGTAAATTCTCCTCATTCTGTTGAGATGTCTTTCAAAATGTCCGTTTATTAAAAATTCTGCCATCACCATCTGTTCAATAACTGGTACTGAACATATAAAAAAAGGTGCATCTTCAGATAGACTTTCCATAAGGCTCTCTGGCAAAACCATATAACTTATCCTAAGAGATGGAGCAACGGATTTTGAAAAACTTCCTAAATAAATTACCTTGTCCTCAGTATCCAAACTCTTTAATGGGTCAATGGGTTTTCCTACATATCGAAACTCACTATCATAGTCATCCTCAATTACATAATTTTTTGAACTCATATTAGCCCAATGTAAAACTTGTAATCTCCTGCTTATTGGCATAATTGTTCCAGTAGGAAATTGGTGAGAAGGAGTAATAGTCAATATACTTACATCACTTTTTTCTAAAGCATCTAAATCTATTCCCTCCGGTCCTATTTCAATGGGAACTACTCCAAAACCCCTAGACTTTATCATAGACGGTAATACATCATAGCCAGGATTTTCAATTCCAAAAATATTTTCTTGAGGAAAAATATAAAATAAAATTTGAAATAAATATTCCATTCCTGAACTAATTACTATATTTTTAGGATTTGTAATCAGCCCTCTAGACTCCCTCAAGTACTTTGAAATAGCAATTTTAAATTCTAGTTTTCCATTCGGATCCGAATTCATGAGAATGTTTTCACGATATTTTTCAATTACCTTCTTATAAAGTTTGGAAAACGTGTAGAAAGGAAATTCACCTTTAGATATTGCACTTGAAGAAAAATCATAGAGAATTTCTTCAGTCTTATCTTTTTTGAAAGGTGTTAATTCTTGGTTGGATTTGCCTACGTTGATATTACTTAACTGTTCAACAAAATAACCTCTTCGTTCAATGGCTATAATAAATCCCTCCTCTTCTAATAGATAGTAAGCCCTAGTCACTGTATTTACACTTAAACCCAGTGAGTTAGATAAATATCTCTTAGATGGAAGTTTTTCGCCACTTTTTAATTCTCCCTCCACAATTCTTTTTTTGTAATATTCATAAAGCTGAAGGTAAAGAGGATATTCTAAATTGTTATCAACTATCAACTTTTCCCTCCTTTAATT
>JAAZCH010000413.1 GCA_012513395.1 Tissierellia bacterium | reverse complement strand
TCATTCATTCTCTTCGTTATAGTGATTTGAGCTGCTGTAGATATTTGTTGTCCAATAATTTTTTGAATCAAAGATGGAAATAATTCTGGCATAGTTTCTCTTTTTATAAAACCTGCTTTTTCTATTACTTGTGCCATCTTTTCACATCTACTGGATAGATATTCCATTTCTTCTTGGCCATATTTAAAATACATATTATTCCCCGTTATTTTCTACTATTTCCATTATGATGACTTCCCGTATTTCTTCATAGCTAATTTCATCTGAAATCCTCGATTTAATCGGATTTAAAAACGTCATTCCCACCTCTTTAATTGCTTCTAGAATCTCTTTTTTCTTCCATTCTTCTACATTAGATATAAATTCCTTCAGCAATCCTCCTACCGCTAAATTGTAAAGATGATTTCTTACAGTTCTAGTACTTATATTTCTTTCAGTTGCAATCTCTTCAATATCCATTCCTTGTTCATATAATTTAAAAGTCGTATAATCAGAACTGCCAATTCTTATATTCGTTTTATCTTTAACTCGATCTGAAGAATCTACTACGGATTTTATTTTCTCTATGCCTTCTTCATGCATATAGTCTTTTATTATCTCCATAAAAGATTCTCCATAATTTTCACACTTAGCCTTTCCTACTCCACTTATATTCAAAAATTCTCCATCTGTTGTTGGTAATTTGTTGGACATTTCTATCAAAGAGGAGTCATGAAAAATTACATATGGCGGTACTGCTTTTTCTTTAGAAATTTCTAAGCGAAGTCCTCTAAGTTTTTCAAATAATTCAGGATATCTAGAAGATGTATTCTTTTTGTCTTTTTCTCCTTCATATTTTTCTTCTCTATATTTTATATAGAATTTCTCTTCACCTTTTAATAAATTAGCAGAAGATTTTTTTAACTTTAATGCACCATATTCATCAGGTGAAATATAATTTTCTGCTGTTAGAGAATTTAATAAATCTAGGACAGTACTTTGAGAATAATCTTTCAAAAGTCCATAGGTTGAAAGCTTATCAAATTCCCAATCAAGTACTTTTTGTGCTTTACTACCTCTTAAAACATTACAAACCAAACCTGCTCCGAATCTCTGTTCCATCCTTAATATACAAGATAGTGCCATCTGCGCTTCTTTGGTCATGTCCACTAATTCAAAATCTTCTAAACAAGAAGAGCAGTTCATACAAGGTTTAGGATAATCTTCCCCAAAATAGTTTAATATATATTGCCTCAAACAATTTATAGTATTTGAGTATCCTATCATATCTTGTAATCTAGCCATGCTATAAGGATCTTCACCTTGTGAGATTAGAAACTTAGCTGTTATTATATCCCCTTTGGAAAATAACATTATAGCTTTGGACTCTAAACCATCTCGTCCTCCTCTTCCAGCTTCTTGATAGTAGCTTTCTAAATCCTTAGGCATATTGTAATGGATAACTTTTCTCACATCGGGTTTGTCTATTCCCATTCCAAATGCGTTAGTTGCTACTATAATTTTAACTCTATCCATTATAAAATTGTTTTGAGAATGGTTTCTATCTTCATTACTCATGCCTGCGTGATATTTTTCTACTAGATATTTTTTACTTTTTAATAGTTCATAAATACTGTCTACATTTTTTCTCGTATTTGCATAAATTATTGTAGATTCTTTGTCATCTAAATTGTTCAATAAATATTGATTTTTTGACTTGGGCTCTTCTATAATAAATTGAATATTAGGCCTATCAAAAGAGCCAATAAAAATTTTAGGATTATCTAACTCTAAAAAATTTACGATATCTTCTCTGATTTTTTCCGTAGCTGTTGCAGTAAACGCCACTACTATCGGTCTTTTTTTTAGTCTTGTAATAAAATAACTAATTTTTCTGTAACTCGGTCTAAAATCATGTCCCCATTGGCTTACACAATGAGCCTCATCTATCGCCAAGAGAGATATAT
>JAAZCH010000412.1 GCA_012513395.1 Tissierellia bacterium | reverse complement strand
TTAAGGTGTTGTAGCCACCTGATTTACCGCTTAAATATTCTAACACCACTTTTTGTTTAAACTCAAATGAATGGTTTGACATAGTAAAACCCCCTAATTCCGTGTCCGGATTTAGGGGGTAACATCATAATCAACGGTATTCTCCTTTAGTATGTATTTTATAAATTAAATAACTTAATCTTCATTATATCCTATAATACCATAAATTTACAAATCCCTAATAAAATTTTTTGCGGTGCAAAGTCATAAAATTAAAATTTTTTAGAATTAAAAGGAGGTCTTAACATATCATTTCAATTTATACTGTTTATCTGCTATAATAAATTAAAATAATTTAAGATAAATGTGATAATATGAACTCAAAAAGAATAGAAATTGTAGATTTCCTCAGGGGACTCGCTGTAATTAACATGATAATTTATCATTTTTTATATACTCTAGTTTTTGTTTTTGGTGTGGAATTGGATTTCTTTTCAATAGCATCTTTTTATCCTTACCAACAATATATCGCTTGGAGTTTTATTTTATTGTCTGGCTTTTCTATAAACCTTTCTAAAAATATCTTAAAAAATGGATTGACTGTAATATTATCAGCTTTAGCAGTTACCTTAGTGACTTATTTTTTTATACCAAAACTGACTATTAGATTTGGAATTTTACATTTTATGGGATTTTCCATTCTTATAGCTGGATTATTTAAAAGTTTTTTTAAAAAGCTTAACCCTTTTATAGGACTTATTTTGTCTTTTGCAGGGTTTATTTACATTTGGGAAAATGGAGTCGAAGTTTTTCCATTTTACGAAAGACTTAGTGAATTGAATTTGTTTTTTTTAGGTTTTCCCAATGAAAGTTTTTCCTCCTCTGATTACTTTCCAATTTTACCTTGGATTTTCTTATTCTTCACAGGGTATTACATTGGAAGAATAAACGAGGTTTATGGAAATGTATTAAAAAAATACGATATTAATCTTCCAATAATAAATTTTTTTGGGCGCCACAGTCTAGCTATTTATCTATCCCATCAAATCTTAATCTATTTTTGTTTGACAATTTTGAGAAACATTGGTATCATTTAAAAACCTAGGGGAGTTAGCTCAGCTGGAAGAGCGCTACGTTGACATCGTAGAGGTCGCTGGTTCAAGCCCAGTACTGCCCACCAATATAAAAAATCTGTAGCAAATAATTTGCTA
The DNA here is from genome assembly GCA_012513395.1 of Tissierellia bacterium. The sequence goes on along the minus strand of JAAZCH010000412.1, from coordinate 368 downwards.
CAGATTTTTATTTTTAACAATTATTAAATTCCTGTCTTTAATAAATAACTTTGCTTCGGTCTGCCAATTTTACCATAACTAATTTTCACATCAATTATTTCTTCACTTTCTAAAAATTGTAAATATCGATATGTAGTCTGATAAGAAAGCTCCGTAAGCTCTGAAATTTCTTCAACTGTAAGATATTCTCTGGATTCTCTCATTTTTTCTAATAATAGGTTTAGAGTGTTTTCTCCTATTCCTTTAACTAATTCCAAGGATTCAATGGGACTTCCATTTCGTTCCTTTTGGTCCTTTAAAAGTTTAATGTGAAGATTTATTCTAGATATCAAGTCTGGCGCCTTAATTGGTTTAGTTGCAAAATCTGT
>JAAZCH010000411.1 GCA_012513395.1 Tissierellia bacterium | reverse complement strand
GAGCTCTTACAGCTAGAACTATCAGACTATGTCAACTGGTACAATAATTGTAGACTCCACCAGTCACTTGGATATCTAACGCCGAATGAGGTTGTTCACAACACCCATAACCTTTTTGTCTAAAAAAGGGTTGCCATTCCATGTTCGAAAAACATATAATATAAATATAAAGAACATAAACCCAAAACAAAAAGGAGATAATAGAATGCCAGGTGGAAATGGAACTGAACCATTAACTGGAAGAGGATATTTTTCTTATAGACGACCAAGAATAGATTATGGGAGAGGATACTATCTAGTTGATAAAAATACAGAGTGAAGGTAGGTGAAACCCTGGTTTGTAGCTAGATGTAAACTATCTAGGTTTTGAAATCAGGAATTATGTATAAAGAAGATACAATTTATTATCCACAGGATGAAATGACTACTGTTTTATTACCAGTAACATCAGGATGCTCATATAACAAATGCGTATTCTGTTCTATGTATAAAGATGATAAATATTATGAAATTCCAATTTCAGATATAGAAATGCAATTGTTAAATGGATATATTTATACTGAAAAAATATTTTTGATAGGTGCAGATCCTATGTCAATAGGATTTAATAAAATGAAACAATTACTAGATTTGATACATCAATATTTACCATATTGTGCTTGTGTAGCTTCATATGCATCCATAAGAAGCATATCTAAATATTCAGTTGAAGAACTGTCTATTCTTCATAATGCAGGGCTTAGACTGCTATATATTGGTTTTGAAACAGGTAGAGATGATATACTAAAATTGATGAATAAAGGTCATATGGCAAACGAAGCAATTAAACAGGCAAAGAAACTAAATGAAGCAAAATTATCATTCAACACCATAGTTATGTATGGAATAGCTGGTAAAGGAGAATCTATAGATAATGCGATTGTAACTGCTAAAATGATCAATCAATTTATAACAAATAAAGTTATTACTATGAGTCTAACAGTTTTTCATGGAACAGAATTAAGTAATATGATAAAAAGAGGCGATTTTATTCTTCCTTGTGGAAAGGAGCGATTAATAGAAATAAAAACTCTTTTAGAAAATCTGGAACCTAAGGCTCCAACTATATTTGATACAACACATCCAACAAATATAATAAAGATTAAAGGAACATTACCTCAAGACAAAAAAAGGCTAATCAATGAAGTAATAAACTACTAATCTATTTGTCATTTTTAACAATTTCGATATTTATATTTTGTTTTTATAGCAATTCATAGTTGCTATTTATAATTGGTATTTTCAAAATATCAAGGGTTTTTTCCAATAGAATTCCTTCTTTTGTAGGATAATTGTATCCATAACTTTCTTTAATGCTGATAGAGACAAATTTGGCACTTCGTTCTAGTGCTATAGGCAAGCTATTACCTTGGAGTAGGCTTCCTATTAGTACACTAGTGAATACATCTCCAGTGCCAGGAAATTCTACGGGAATATATTTGCAACCTACTTTCCAGAACTTGTTATTTTCCTTATTATACCCAAATACACCTAAATTGTCTGACTTGATAGCATCTGGAATACTTGTAATTACAACTATTCTAGGTCCCATATTAGATAAATCTATTAGCATTTTTTTTACTTCATTTTCATTAATGTTTTTAATATATGATTTTTCTAATAAATATAGAGCTTCTGTAAGATTTGGAGTAATAATATCTGATTTTTTTATTAATTTTTTCATTTTTCCAACTATATTTTTGTCTATAGTGGGATATAGCTCCCCATTATCTCCCATAACAGGATCAATCACAACCATAGTGGAATTATTGCTAAAAATTTTGATAAAGTCTAAAATTATATCGACTTGCTTTGAGGAGCCTAGAAAGCCACTATAGATACAGTCGAATTTAATATTTTCTTTTGCCCAATGATTCATATAATTTTCCATTGAATCAGTCAAATCTACAAATGAGAAACTATCAAATCCTCCAGTATTATTCGATAGAACTGCTGTAGGAAAAGGGCATACTTGTATATTCATAGATGAAAGTATTGGTATTATTGCTGTAAGTGAAGTTCTTCCCTATCCAGATAAATCATTAATAGCTGCTACTTTTTTTATAGGATTTTTCATGTAAAATCTCCTTTCATTTCAATCTATAAGTATAATAATTTTTATAATTTATTACTTCTATATTGTCATCATTATCTAATTTTTGGAAAAATTCGATAGAGTCCGTATACTGGTGTAAATTGAGAAATGACCTTTTCTAGATAAAAACGAACCATTTCTTTCCTTCGTGTAAGATAGTGT
>JAAZCH010000448.1 GCA_012513395.1 Tissierellia bacterium | reverse complement strand
TCAAGAGTTAAAAAGATAATTGATGTTGAGTCTAACATAAAGGTTAAAGAGTCAAAAGGATATGAATTCTGGGCTAAGAAACACAACTTAAAGGTAATGGCGGACTCGGTTCTTTTTCTCCGAGAGCAAGGCATTAAGTCTATTGCTCAACTAGATGTTCTTATCCAAGAACAAGCCGATAGCCGACAAGAATTACAGGAAAAGATTAAATCGATTGATGATAAATCTGTTCAATTATCAACAGTTATGGAACACGCCCATACCATCAAGCAGTTCAAGGAAATATATATATATCACAAGAAAAATCCAAATGATAAGCAATTTGAAAACGAGTATTCAAGAGAGATTACGTTGTACAAAGTAGCTGCAACGGAACTTTTAAAAACTTATAAAAAGCTACCCGATACAAAAGAAATACTGACTGAGTTAGATTCACTTCAAGAAAAAAAGAATACCCTGATGAAAGAGTATTCTGAATCAAAAACTAATATGGATGACCTGTTTATAATTCGCAAAAACTTTGAACAATATATGGGGAAAGAGATGGAGAGATAGCTAGATTTCTTTCCTCTTAAGTGATTATTTCGTACTGGACATTCCATCCTTTCAACGCTGTACAAATTATGTTCTGATCGAATCCATCTGGCAAATGAATATATAGACAATCTCTAGCACGGCTACAAGCAACATAATATAATCTAACGAACTCATCGGAAGCTTCCTCTCTCAATATTGATGGATTGTTATAGACTTCAGTTAGCTCTATTTTATTTAATCTTTTACTTGGTGTTACACTTACTATTACTTCATCCCATTCTAATCCCTTAGCTTGATGTACAGTCATATATTTGCTACCAGGAGAAAAAACTTCGGAAAACAATTTAAAAGAAGTTGACCAAGTTAGAGTTTTTAAATTTTCTACAATTGGTTTATCATTTTCTAAATCATATTCGTCAAAAACAGGAACATTAAAGTCCTCTCCTAGCAATAGCATTTTTAAATCCTTATACTTATTTTCATCTAAGAAATTGTTAAAGTTAGCTATTACTTCAACTGGTGAAGAAAGATCTGTTAAGTCGTTAAAGGTGTCACTTATAATATCAATAACTTGTCTAACAATACTGTGGTTAAGTTTGCTACGATTAATCTTTGCATAAAGCTTAAATGCATTTAAAGCATCAACGAAGGAGCCATTTTTATATGCTCCATGCAATATGAAAATAAACTTAAAAGCACGAACCCAAGTAACATTATTCATGTCTGTAATTTCAGCTCTTATATCAATCGGTGAATTACTATATGAATTGTAAATATTCGTTAATGCTTTGACTTGATCTTCTTCAATATCTCGAATATATGCAAAAGAATTTGCCCATGTACGTGTTAAAACAACTCCACCTCTTAATAGTACAGAGGTTATAGTTGACTTAACGGTCTCAGAATCTCCAACAAGAAATCTCACAGGTATTCCTTCAGATATATCCTTTATTTCATCACTATCGTATGGGCGAATCGAGCTTTGTGTTACGTTAGCATCAGACTGTCTCAAAAAATTGCAAAAGTGCACAATATTATTAGTTGACCGTCTATTTCCATTAATTACAAACTCCGATAATTGTCTTTCTCCAAATGGAGTGAAAGTATCAAATTGTGATGGTCTAGCTCCCTGAAAGCTATATATTGATTGTGCAACATCACCAATAATTCCAATCGTTGTAGATTTAGCCCCAATAAGCTTTATTAACAATGTTTGTAATGGATTTGTGTCCTGAAATTCATCAACAAATATGAATGGGAATTTCACTCGTAAAGAATATAATGCTGTTGGATTTGTTTTTAATATTTGATATCCAAAAAATAAAATTTCATCATGAGTAAGTATCCGTAATTCTGTCCACACATATTTTTTTATTGGTAATTTATGGTTTTCTTTAATACTTTTTGATGCTGATAGCTGTATTTTATCATTTTTCAAAAACTCTGCATTATCAATTTTTACATCACCCATAAGCTTTTTACTATAGATTGGTGATGTTGTGTCTCCAGTCTCATCAACAATAAATTTATAAATCTCTTCTTTATCAACACCATGCAATATGCCTACGCCTTCTATCTGTGATGTGATAGCCTTATTTCCTTGTATATCTATGTCAAATTGTTCTTTAATAATTCTGCGCAAATCTATCTGAAATGGCTTAATAATATGTTCAATAATAAATCCATGAATAGTAAAGATTTCAACCGAATCAGCGAATCTATTTAAGCGATATGTTATCTCTTCAACAGCGGCATTAGTATATGTAATACACAATATCTTTCTCATATTACTCTTTGATATGATCGAATGATTGATAGCAATATTTTTTACATTTTCCACCAAAAAATGTGTTTTTCCAGCTCCTGGTCCTGCGTAAATCTTAGCATGATTTTGAAGTTGTTCATTAGTTAAGATTGTGCCTGATTCTATTTCGAAAGCCATTCCAACCCCTCCTTGATATAGTCTGGAACAGTGATTTGGGCTGACAAAGCTTCATTTGATAAAATACTCAACGCAACATCGCCTTTCCGAGTTTTAGCATATTCAAGAAAGAGCTGTGAAAAGAAAAGTTCATTGTACTTATCTTTATTACCGTTATCCTTATTTATAGCAGTGTCAAATTTAGAAATCCTTTCACGTATTTTTTTCTTCGTTCCAGCATGAGAAATAGCCTCTTGGTTTGATACCCACCGACTATAATCAATACCATATGTATCAATAAACGTTGATAAGCAATCTGGTAGTACAATTCTCAGTAATTCCTTAGTAACATCTTGGTTATCAATATTCGCAAGGAACAATTCATCCTCAAATGTCTGTCCTCCCATTGACTGAGAAACCAAATTAAAATTTTCAATATTGAAACGTTCGTTTAATTTTTTAATATGCGATGCACCTTCGTAGTTCCTATAGTCATCAATGTTTTTCAGAACTCCATCTTCGATCCATGGAAAATCATTATCAGTAACACAGAGCACCTTTTTATTAACAGCATTTCCATTAAACAGTTCAATAAAGTGCTCGAAATGTTTACCACCTATTTCAACAAT
>JAAZCH010000410.1 GCA_012513395.1 Tissierellia bacterium | reverse complement strand
CTTCAGAGGTTCACTGTGTGCAGATTTTGAAATTGATGGGATAGACTTATCTAATCTAATTCGTGATGAAATAGGTATAAAAAATTTATATATATTTGATGGGAACAATAAGCCGGATAAGGTGAATAAAATCACTATTGAATATAATAGAGTAGCAAAAATAAAACCTAAAGAATTAATAAGTGAATCACAAGAATATATAACTTGGGATTACAAGGAAAGTTTAACAATTGATAGGAAGACTGAAACCATTGAACATATACAAAATATCGGGTCAGGATGCATTGTTTCAAGAAAATTTCAAGTTCAAGGAGGAGTGGAGGCACTTCTCGATGATTTAGATGGAGATAGTTTGTTTGAATATATTGAGGGAAATCCTCCAGATGTTGTTGAAAATCCAGGGGAAATAAAAGGCTATAAAATTACTATAGAATTAGAAAAAGATGGTCAGCGAATAATTATAGGAACATTTGACAAAAAAGGACTGCCTGAAGATTGGGAAGACTTTGCGGAGGCTGTTTTAGATTTTATGTTATTTTATGGGCTAGGGGAAATACTTGATCCATCTATTTATAATTTGATAAAAAGGCGGAAAGGTGAATACATATATTGCAGCGTTACCTTTGACGATAGCTATAAAACTTATTACTATTTAACAGATGATGATAGTATTGAAGTTGGAGACTCAGTCATGGTCCCTGCTGGAATAGATGATCATCTAGCTATGGTAAAGGTTGTAAAGATAGGGTATTTCAAGGAAGAAGATGTTCCTTTTCCTATGAATAAAATAAAGAAGATAGTCAGAAAGGCTGCTGATGTAGATTTTGATAGCTGATCATAGTTATGGAGGATAAAATTATGGATATTAAAGCATTAAATAAAGATTTAGCAGAGATTATTCTAGGGTTATCTTCCATTTTAGGTAAGCCTATAAGTGAGGATAAATTTGAAATAGTAGATTTGGGTATTCCACATCAACCAACATCTCTCCCAAAAGGGAAAATGGGTATCTATATGTTTTTATATGATAATAAGTTTTTAAAGATTGGCAAAGCAGGTCCAAAAAGTAATGCTAGGTTTTATAGTCAACATTACAATCCTAAATCAGCTAGAAGTACATTAGCAGCTTCTATTCTAGCAGATGAATCAACTGCGAATAAAAGCATCTCCGAGTCTAATGTAGGAGTATGGATAAAGGAGAATTGTTATAGGATTGATATATTATTTGATTCTGACTTAGGAATATTTGCGTTAGAGCTTATAGAAGCTGCACTGCATTATAAATATGAGCCTGTATATGAAGGGTTTATAAGTCAAAGATAGAATGGTAGGGGTTGTTAATATTCAATATATAGGGGTTATCATTTTCATGATACTTATAATTATGATTTGTATTGTATTAGTACTCAAATTTAAAAGAAGCCAAGGTCTTGTACTTACCACAACAGATAATTATAATGGGGAAAAAAGCAAGCTAGAATTTACTACGGAAAATATACAGAACGAATTAGTTATCCAAATGGAAATGCTCCCTGCAGAGGTAATTATTGTCGAGAACAAGCTTGTTGAGATTACAAATAGCAAAGTCTTAGCTCGTGTAAATAATCTAGTACCTGGTTTAGCACAGGTGGGTAATGTGGCTCACAATGCAGTCTAAGCGGCACAAGCCAATGAGGAAGTATTATATAAAGCAATAATTCCTGCAGGTACGAAGTTGGCAGATTCAAAGGCTATGGAGAATGCTATTCGTGGTATTTATCGTGGCTCAGATGGTATTAAAGGTCATGGAAACCTAGTAGCTGTTGAAGCACAAAAAGGAACAGCGGTTGTAGCCAATATCGTAGCTGCTGCTATAGGAGTTGCCTCAATGGTTGTTGGTCAGTACTATATGACACAGATTAATGCTGAACTCGGAGTAATTAGCGAAGGCATATCTAAGATTTCAGATTTTCAGGATAATGAGTATCGTAGTAGGGTTTTCTCACTTGTTACTCATGTTAAAAAGATAGAGGATTTCCAAGTTGAAATTCTTGAAAATAATGAATTGAGACTCAGTAAAATTGGTCAACTTGATAGTCTGGAAGAAGAAAGCACTCAACTTCTAGGACAAGCTACATGGTAAAAGTATCCACCAAACAAAAATCATCCTTAAGTAATAGAAAGGTTAATACAAAATCGGATGCCTTTCTAATTGAAAGTGAAATTCCTTACTCCACACACCTAGAAAATCAATTTATTTTGGCTGAAGATGATATATCTAAATTTGAATATAAGAAGGTTGCTAAACCTGGAATTTCTGTAAAAAGGCCAGATTCGAAAAGTTATACTCTACAAAAATTTACTAGGGATTCATTTTATAAGGCTTTTGAAAATTATATTGACAATGTAGCTTTAGTTTTTTATGGAAACTTAATTTATGTGGATCCCAGGCAAATTGATAAAAATATTGTTATGGCAAATGACTTGGAGATTTCTTTAGAGGATTTTGTAAAATTCTTCATTAATTCTGGGGATCTTGATGATTTGAAAAACATAGAAATACTAACTTATATTAAGAAAGCATCTCAGGACATTGTAAAGAATTCCATTATAAATAACGAAGAACTTGCAAACTCAATTTTCCAAGGTAAAGGTTGGTTTGAAGAACCTTATGTTGCAAATTATATATACGAAGATTCTAAACTTAGAGATAACTCTATTACAGGATTTACAATAACTACAGATTCGGGCAGAGGTAGTGGGAAATATACAATTATAATAAAACCTATTTAAAATACATTAAATAAAGAAGATTCGATATAGAGGCTTCACTTTTAAAAGTAGGGGCCTCTATACTTTTATATCCTTTTAAAAATCCTTCTTAGGTTCATATGGAATTTTTAAATTATAACCCATCCTATTTATTTCACAAAGCTTGATTACAACAAGATTGGTTTGAGTATTTAATATACTGGCTATTTAAGCTGGAGGTAATCCTTCTCCAGGTATTCATAAGTTTCAATTCTATCTAAAATTTAATAATAATAAAAACCTATAATATTTAGAACCCTAAAAATATTTATTGACAAAAGAAATTCTTATGATAATATATGTAAGTAAGTACCAACATAAGGAGGAGCGATAGATGGAAAAAATTAATAAAAGAATGACAAGGAAAGAAAGAAGAAAGCAAATATTAGAATCAGCCTTAAAGGTATTTATAGAGAAAGGATACAATGGCTCAACTACTTTAGACATAGCAAAAAAAGCAGACATATCTGAAGTTACTTTATTTAGATACTTTGACTCTAAAAAACAAATGTTTATGGAAGCTATAGAACCAATTTTAATAACAAGCTTAAAAGAATCCTTGGTAGAGTCCCAGGGCTTAGAGCCTATGGAAAAGTTAGAATATATTCTAAAGAATAGAATTAAATTCATTACTCAGCATAATAAAGCAATTAAATTAATTTTAATGGAGAGCCAAGTAAATCCTGAAGTAGCTGATTTTGACTTTATTAAACAAATAACATCAATGTTAAAGGATTCCATAAGGGACACAGATATTGACTTAGAAGATGAAGATTTCTCCATAAGACT
>JAAZCH010000409.1 GCA_012513395.1 Tissierellia bacterium | reverse complement strand
GTAACTGTCATTGCATATTCCCAGTTACCTTTTTGGCTATTGTATTGTTCTTCTAATGGTTCCATTCGAAGAGCTTTTTCGCCTCTTCTTCCAGGACATGCGTCATAACAGTTTCCGCAACCTGTACAGTCAAGTGTAGATACTTGAATCTTATATTCATAGCCTGCAAGTTGTTTACCTGTAGCTTTTAGAGTGTTGAAGTTTTCTGGTTTGTTAGCTACTTCTTCTTCGTTTAGTAAGAACGGTCTTATTACAGCGTGTGGACATACGTATGAACATTGGTTACATTGGATACAGTTTTCTGATAACCATTCAGGTACTGTAACTGCGATACCACGTTTTTCATATGCTGATGTTCCTGCTGGGAAAGTTCCATCTTCCATTCCTACAAAAGCACTAACTGGAAGGTTATTTCCTTCTTGTCTAGCCATTGGCTCAAGAATGTTTTTGATGAATTCAGGTCTGTTGTCTTCGCCTTTTTCTTCATCTTCAAGTGTAGCCCATTCTGCTGGAACGTCGATTTTTATGATTTCGCCAATACCTTTGTCTACTGCAGCGTAGTTCATTTGAACTATATCTTCACCTTTAGAACCGTAGTCTCTAACGATAGATTCTTTTAGTTTTTCTACTGCAAATTCTAGAGGTAATACTTCAGAAAGTTTGAAGAATGCAGCTTGCATAATCATATTAGTTCTTCCACCTAGTCCCACGTCTACAGCTATTTTAGTAGCGTTTACTGTATAGAAGTTAATTTCATTTTCAGCTATATATCTCTTCATGCTTGCTGGTAAATGAGTATCTAATTCTTCTGGAGTCCATAGAGTATTTAGTAAGAATGTTCCACCTTTTCTAAGTCCTGCAAGTAGATCGTATTTGTCTACGTATGATTGCATTGAACATGAAATAAAGTCTGGTTCTTGTACTAAATACGTGGATTTAATTGGCTCGTTTCCAAATCTCAAGTGAGACATTGTAATTCCGCCAGATTTTTTAGAGTCATAGTCGAAGTATCCTTGAGCATACATGTCTGTATTGTCTCCGATAATTCCGATAGCACTCTTGTTAGCTCCAACTGTACCGTCAGATCCGAATCCCCAGAATTTACATTTTACTGTTCCTTCTGGTTCAGTGTGGATAATTTCACTTTGGTCTAGAGAAATGTTGTTTACATCGTCTACTATACCGATTGTGAATTCGTGCATTGGTGCGTCTTTTGCTAATTCTTTATAAATTGCAAGGATTTGAGATGGAGTAGTGTTTTTAGATCCTAGTCCATATCTTCCTCTGATGATCTCAGGTTGCATTTCTTTTTTGTAGAACATTGAAACAACGTCTAAGTATAGAGGCTCTCCTGCTGATCCTTTTTCTTTAGTTCTATCTAATACAGCAATTTTCTTAACTGTTTTTGGAAGTACGTTGAAGAAGTATTTTTCTGAGAATGGTCTGTAAAGATGAACTTTGATAACACCAATCTTTTCTCCTCTAGCCATTAAATAATTAATAGTTTCTTCAATAGTATCAGTTACTGAACCCATTGCTATAATTATTCTTTCTGCATCTTCTGCTCCGTAGTATACAAATGGTTTGTATTCTCTTCCTGTCAATTTAGAAATTTCTGCCATGTATTCATTAGTTGCGTCTGCAACTTTTGCATAGTATGGGTTAGATCCTTCTACTTGTTGGAAATATACGTCTGGATTTTGAGCTGTACCTCTAGTCACTGGGTTAGCAGGATTTAGAGATCTTTCTCTGAATTCTTGAACTGCATCTTTGTCTAAAAGATTTTCAAGATCATTGTATTCCATTACTTCAATTTTTTGGATTTCATGTGATGTTCTAAATCCGTCAAAGAAGTGTAAGAATGGAACTCTAGTTTTGATTGCAGTTAAGTGAGCTACAGAACCTAAGTCCATAACTTCTTGTACTGAACCTGATGCTAGTAGTGCAAATCCAGTTTGTCTAGCAGCCATAACGTCTTGATGGTCTCCAAATATTGAAAGTGCGTGAGTTGCAAGTGCACGTGCTGATACATGGAAAACTCCTGGTAACAATTCACCAGCAATTTTGTACATGTTCGGAACCATAAGTAATAATCCTTGAGAAGCTGTGTAAGTAGTTGTTAATGCTCCTGCTTGCAGTGAACCATGCACAGCACCTGCCGCTCCAGCTTCTGATTGCATTTCTGTAACTTTTACTTGTTGGCCAAAAACGTTAAGTCTGCCTTGGGAAGCCCAAGTGTCTACATATTCTGCCATGTCTGAAGATGGCGTGATAGGATAAATTGCAGCTACATCTGTAAATGCATATGATATATATGCTGCAGCTTGGTTACCCGCCATACTTTTCATGAGTTTAGTCATAAATACCCCCTAAATATTTTAGTATAATTTTAAAACCTCATATAATTATATTATAAAGCTTAACTTTGAATAATGCAAATTAAAAAAAGTGGTTTATCCACAATTAATTGGAACCTTTTTTTCTCTCTTTTATTTTTTCCAGTACGCGATTATTTAACTCTTGAGCAGCGTTATACCCAAGTTTTTTCTGAATTAAATTCCTAGTAGCCACCTCGATAATCATGGCAATATTTCTACCAGGCTTCATCGGAATTGCAATCGTTGGGATATTTAAACCCAGTATGACAGAATAGGTTTCATCGAATCCTAGGCGATCATAATTTTTATCCAAGTCCCAATTTTCTAGTTCTATTATTAAATCTATTTCTTGAAATTGCTTAACTGAACCTACGCCATAAAGTCTTTCTATATCTAATATACCAACTCCACGAATCTCCATAAAGTGTCTAGTTAGCTCAGGTGATTCGCCTTCAATGGTGTCATTCACTCTTGTTATTTCTACCACGTCATCCGAGACTAATTTATGACCTCTAGTAACTAAATCCAATGCAGTTTCTGATTTACCTATTCCCGAATTTCCCAGCAAGAGTACACCTAATCCATATACTTCAATTAAAACGCCGTGAATTGAATCTTTTAATGCCATTTGCTTGGATGCAAAATTATAAAAGTCATTGATAAATTTGGAAGTCGTATCCTCTGTTCGTAGTAAAGTTACGTCCATCTCTATAACTACAGCTTCCAACTCTTCAAAAATATCGTTTCCTGCTGTAACTACAATTCCTGGTATTGGTTTTTTAGCAAATTCTAACAATTTTTTACTTCGTTCTTCTTTGGAAAGCTCATTCAAATACTGCCACTCTGCATTTCCTATTACCTGTAGCCTACTAGCCAAAAATTTCTCAAAAAAACCCACCAATTGAAGCCCAGGTCTGTTGACTTCACTGGTATAAAGCTTAGTGTTTCTTGCATTTGTAGAAATATTTATTACTTCCAATCTTAATTCTTTAATTAAACTTTCTACTGTAAAATGTTTTGTCATTATTCCCCCCTAAAATGCTCAATTATAGCTTGTGCACTTTTTACGTTCATGGACTTGATAGAGCTTAGCTCTTCTAAACTCGCAGTTTTTATTCTGTCTATACTTTTAAAATGCTCGATTAATGCCATTTTCCTTTTAGGTCCTATGCCTTTTACATCATCTAATTCTGATTTATAAAACCTACTAGACATTCTATTTCTATGAAAACTTATGGCGAATCTGTGGGCTTCTTCAGAAATCGCATAAAGCATCCTGTATAAATTAGTATCTATAGGTATTTCATACTCCACGTTTTCATAAATAACGCCTCTGGTTTGATGAAAATCATCTTTTACTAATCCACATACTGGAATATCCAAGTCCATGCCACTCAAAACTTTTTTAGCTACATTGACTTGCCCCTTTCCGCCATCCATTACTATCAAATCTGGAAGCAATTGAAAAGATTCATTTTTTGAACTTTTTTCTTTTTGCCTTAAAAATCTTCTAGTTAGTACTTCCTCCAATGACTTGTAATCGTCATTGGTACTACTTCGTATTTTAAACTTTCTGTAATCAGATCTTTTGGTTTTTCCATCTTCAAATACCACCATAGCTCCGACATTTTCATCTCCTGCGATATGGCTAATATCGTAGGCTTCAATTCGCCTAGGTAAATGATCCAAGCCTAACATATCTTTGAGATTTTCGAGATTTTCTTGATTCAATCTATTTCTCTTAGTGTATCTATCCCCATACTTAACCAGCATATCTTGAGCATTTTTTTTGACTAATTTCATAAGGTCTAGATTTTCACCACGTTTAGGCACAACTATCCTAAGTGGTCTGCCCTTTATTTTACCTAAAAATTCTTCAATGACATCCATCTCTTCAATTTCATTTTCAATATACACTTCATTGGGTAGTTGAGAATACCCAGCATAATATTGTTTTACAAAGGCTCCTAGTATTTCTCCTTCACTTTGGTCAAGGGTGTCGTTTAAGAAGTAATGCTCTCTTCCCAAAACTTTTCCACCACGCACGAAGAAAACCTGAATGACTACATCTTCTTCCCCTTTCGCCATAGCTATTACATCTTTATCTATGAAACTTAAGGTGTCTACACTTTGCTTAGTCAACAAGTTATTCAAAAATTCCATAACATTTCTATAATAGGTAGCGCCCTCATAATCCATTTTTTTCGCAGACTCCATCATCAACTTTTTCACATTTCCTATTAAAGGAGACTTCTTATCTTCTAGGAAATTTTGAACTTCTTTTATTCCTTCTCTATATTCTTCAGGGCTTACAAACCCAGCACAGGGTCCTTTGCATAAGTTGATATGATAATTTAAACATACTTTGTATAATTTATTTGGATTATTTAGATTTAAGCCACACGTTCTCAATTTATAATATTTATTAAAAAATTCAATGGATTCATTTACGGAAAGCGCAGATGCAAAGGGTCCAAAATACAGAGCTCCATCATCCCTAGGCGCTCTGGTCTTAGTTATCTTTGGAAAGCGATCTCGAATGTTAATTTTGATGTATGGAAATTGCTTGTCGTCTTTTAGTAAGACATTGTACTTGGGCATATGGGATTTTATTAAGTTTTGCTCCAGTATCAAAGACTCAACTTCGTTATCTACAATTATATATTCAAATTCTTCTATATTCTCCACCATAGACATAACTTTTCTATTCGTAATCGTATTTTGAAAATATTGTCTTAGGCGATTTCTTAAGTTTTTAGCCTTTCCTACATATATAACACTCCCTACAGAGTCCTTCATGATATACACACCAGCATCTGTAGGCGCTTTTTGTAATGCTTCTTTTATATTAAACATCAATCAATTGGCTGCGTTACATCTTCCAGCCACTGTGACTCCTCTCTAGTTAAAAATCTACTTAATTTTTTAAAAACATTTTTGTGATAATCATTTAAAACTGACTTCTCTTCATCATTCAAAAGACTAGAATCTATAGCATCCCTTTCTATTGGCGCAAAAGATAATACCTCAAATCTATAGAATTGTCCATCATCAGTATCTTCGTCTTCTACAACTAATGCTACATTTTCAGTTCTAATTCCATGTTTTCCAGCTTTATAAATCCCCGGCTCAATCGTCACTATCATACCAGATTCAAGTTCCGCATCTCTATGGACTCTAGAAATATTTTGTGGTCCTTCATGTACGCCTAAGAAATATCCAATTCCATGCCCAGTTCCAGATTTATAATCCATTCTATTTGCCCAAATCGGTCTTCTGGAAATAGCGTCCAAAGCGTGACCAGTAGTTCCTTCTAAAAAAATCGTACTTAAAAAATTTAAATGTCCTTTTAAAACCAAAGTGAAGTCCTTAATTTCTTCATCGGTCAATTTTCCCAGTGCAATAGTTCTAGTAATATCAGTAGTGCCATCTAAATACTGTCCCCCAGAATCCACCAATAAAAAGCTTTCTTTTTTTAATTTTTTACTGTCTTTTTCTGCACGATAATGCATCATCGCAGCATTTTCCTTATAAGCTGCTATTGTATCAAAACTAGGCATTTGGTAATGTTTTTGAGCTTTTCTAAAAAGTGCAAGTTTTTCTCCAACTGAATATTCCGTTTCCTTCTCTATGTCTGGATTGTTTTTTAACCAGTAAATAAATTTTGTCAAAGCTACGCCATCTTTTATATATGCATTCTTTTGGTTTTTAATCTCTATATCGTTTTTAATTGCTTTTAATTCAGTAGTAATGTTTATTCCATCTATAACTTCGTTACTCTCATTTATTAATTTAAACAAGCTACGACCAGTGTTCTTTTTGTCCAAATAGATTTTTTTATTATTTAGATTATTGACTTTAGCAAAAATTTCATCGTAACCCAAATAATCTATGCCATTTTCCTGAAGATGTTCTAATAACTCCATGGAAAGTCTCTCAGTATCTATGAAAAATATTGCATTTTCTTGGTCGATTAGTGCATAGGATGTAACAACAGGATTATTCATCACATCGAATCCACGAATATTAAACAACCAAGCAATGTCTTCGAGCGTAGATATAACTGTAACATCTGCATTTTTTTCTTCCAACTCTTCTCTTACTTGCTCTATTTTCTCTTTAGGAGTGATTCCCGAAAATTCAATTTCATGGATAAAAGGAAATTCTTTTTCATCTGCAGACCTATCTTCCCAAATTTCTGATATAAGGTCGTAATCTTCTATTATGTCTATTCCTTTTTTGTCACACGTCTTTTTAATATTCTCAAAAAATTCTTGAGATGTAGTTAAAGCATTAATGCCAATTTTTCTACCCTCTGGTAAAAGTTTTTCTATCATCTCAGTTAGAGTAGGATTGTCTCTAGTCGCAAGTTTCACCATCTGGAATTCTGATCCAGCTAATTGTTTTTCTCCTTGGACAAAATATCTGCCATCTGTCCATAAAAACGCATCGTTATGAGTTACAAAAACCAAGGCGTTAGATCCTGTGAAACCAGTTAGCCATTCTATTTCTTTATATTCTTTTGGAAGGTATTCTGAAAAGTGCGGGTCAGAATTTCCCACAATATAAGCGTCGAGCCTATATTCTGCCATCCTTCTTCTTAAATAACCTAATCGCTTAATTGAATCCAAATCAATCACCTC
>JAAZCH010000408.1 GCA_012513395.1 Tissierellia bacterium | reverse complement strand
TTTTTCATAGCTTTCAAAATAGCCTTTGCTGAATACTGAGCTACCTTTATCTCAATATTTATAGCCTTATTATTAACTTCATCATTTACCATCTAGGCAACCTCCTTTCCGGGGGAAATAAAAAAAGCAGCCCAGACTTTTTACATCCGAACCGCTAAAATTTGTTATTCTGTTTTTCTGTAGAAAATCTTTTCTTAGTATTTGTACCAGATAAATTTACCAGTATCTTTTTTGTAGATAATTCATTAAATTACCATGTTCTTCAATATAACTAATTGGAGCAAATAAATCTTTTGGAGTTATTACCTTATATTTGCTTTGATCTTTTATTAAGGAACGCCAAGTATCCTCCATGTTTTTGCCACTTGGAGCGTATTTTTTATCTAACAGTTCCTTATTTTCCCTAGGAATAACATGGATGTGGACATAATCATCCACCTTAATAATTTCATCCTTACTCTGAGCAATCATCTGTTCAGCCCAAAGTGTTTGTCTCATAAGCTGATAAAAGGGTTCATAGTAGAATGTATTATAATCTTCTGTTTCTAATTGCTGTGAGTTGTTTATTAATTCATTATAACGTTTCTTTCGTGTTGCACCACTTTCACCAGAAGCTTTATCTTCATTACCGTATAGCTCTACATATTTCCATTCTAGTACAATAAGTATTTTCTCCCCATTTTTATGTTTTCCATAAATCAAAGCATCAATTGATGTGCAATTTCTACCTCTTATTAAGTTCTTTTCATTTAAATGGTCAATATTACTAATAGCCTCAAATTGAATATAGGCGGGTTTATATTTGTCAGTTGGAATGAGTAAGATATCAACAATATCGGGATAAAAGTTTCTTACCATAGATAAAACTGAATTTTTATTTTCTCGTATTGGAAATAAATGATTCAAACATGCTACTTGTGATGAAAGGGTATGATTGGTAAGTTCTCCATTCCACCAAGCAATATCGTTATTTTTAAAATAATCCAGTATTTTATCCTGTACTGGATCAAAGAGATTATTTTTACTATTACTTAAAACAAATTCATAGTGCTTATTTCTAAATTTTCCATTTCCAATATCATTGTTAAAAACCTTGCTATTTTTAATAAGTTTTTTGACACGTTTATATTGTGAATTTTTATAACTCATTTACATATAGCCCCCTTATCTGAACTCTTTAATTTATATATGAAATAGACTTTTCCAATATAAATATACTAGATTAGTAACATTGCTAAAAAATCAATATTACTCTTTCTTCATGCACTGCTTACAACAATTAGATCCTAATTACTCTAAGCAATGCACGAAATATATTTGTTTAAAGCTCCTGAAACCCTTGATTTTATAATAAAAACTGCACCCATCACTATTATGACACGTTCCCCTGTTGCCATAACTAATAGGATTCTCTTCTGTCCTTTGGCTATTGCTTCTACTGTTCTATCTATGGCTATTCTTTGATAATATCTGGGTTTCTTTTTTGTAAAAGTGTCGAAGTGATTGG
>JAAZCH010000053.1 GCA_012513395.1 Tissierellia bacterium | reverse complement strand
CTAGCATTTCAGAAGCTACTGATATTATGAAGGATGTTTCTCGTAAAGATGTGGATACTTCTGATAAATTGACAAAGGAAAATAATATAAAAGTAACTGATTTTGGTGTAGATATACTTAAAAATAGTTTTGGCGAAGATGGTAATACTTTGATTTCTCCAATTTCTGTAATCTATGCACTTGGAATGACAGCCAATGGCGCTGATGGAAATACTTTAAGTGAAATGGAAGGCACTTTTGGACTTTCTCTTGATGAATTAAATGGTTATTTAAATGCTTATTTAAAAACTTTAGCATCTAGCGAAGGGGCAAAATTCAATATTGCCAATTCCATTTGGATAAGAGAAGATGAAAATCTAAATCCAAGTGAGGACTTTCTACAGAAAAATAAGGATTATCTTGACGCTAAAATATATGAGGCTAAATTTAATATTGACACTGCGAAAGAAATTAATAATTGGGTTAGTGATAATACTTCAGGTTTAATTGACTCTATAATTGATGAAATTTCTGATGACGCTATGATGTATTTAATTAATGCTTTAGCTTTGACAGCCGAATGGGAAAGTCCTTATAGTGAAGGTCAAGTAACTGAAGATGACTTCACAAAAATAAATAATGAAAAAGAAAAAACAGAATTTATGTTTAGTAAACTTAATAGTTATATTGAGGGAGAAAATGAAACAGGATTTTTAAAATACTACAAAGATAGAAAATATGCCTTTGCTGCTTTGCTTCCAAATGAAGATATAAATATAAACGATTACGTGAAATCTTTAAATGGCGAAAAAGTTAATAACTTACTTTCAAAGGTGGAAGATAAGGAGACCTTAACTACTATTCCTAAGTTTGAAAGTGAATTTAGTTATATTTTAAATGACTCTTTAAAAAGCATGGGTATTAAAAGAGCATTTTCTCCAGAAGAAAGTGATTTTTCTAAGATGGGTGCAGATTTATTTATAAGTAGTATTCTTCACAAAACATATATTTCTGTCCATGAGTTAGGAACAGAAGCTGGTGCAGTTACTGCAGTAATAATGGAATCTACTTCTATGCCAATAGAAGAACCAAAGGAAGTTTTTCTAAATAGACCTTTCGTCTATATGATTATAGACACTGAAAACAATGTACCTTTGTTTTTAGGAACATACAATGGGAAGTAGCAGATAGATAAATAATAGGAAGTTTGTTTTCTATAAAATTAAACTGGAAATAATTTAAATGAAGTTCTTACTGATTAAGTTTATTTTATCTTAATTAGGAGGAACTTCATAAAATAGAACTTTTAACAATATAATATTTACATGCTATCTTCTTAATAATTTAAGAATTTGTCTTCAATATATGTTAAGTGATTTGTAATAGCTTTTATACATTTTTCTGGTTTCTTATCAACCAATGCAGAAACTATTTGTTTATGTTGTTCAATTAATTCGTTTTTTTTATTAGTATCATTATCAGCATAAATACTTTCCCAATTATTATTTGAAATAAATGTAATGTATACAATTGCAAGATTATATACAAATGAAACTAATGGATTATGTAGTGCGTTGCAGTATGTCATATGTATTTTAACATCATTTTCACTTGCAATCATGTAATCGTCAGTTTCTTCCATCTCTTGTATTGATTCTAGCATTATTTCAACATCATTTCCGGAAATATTGTCTATAACTTGTTCAACTATTCCTAGTTCTATAATATATCTAAACTCTAACAATGATTTGGCATCTTCCCCTTGTAAAAATAATAAAAGACCAAGTGGTGAATTACAATTTATACCTTCACTTTTTACTAAATATGTTCCTTCTCCATGTATACATTTTACTATTCCCATCATATCTAAAGCTGTATAGATTTCATGTACTAGTGATCTACTCACTCCAAACTTATTAGCAATAAAATTTTCTGAATACAATTTTTCATTTATTTTAACCTTACCATCAGTAATACTGTTTGTTAAATAATTTAGAATATCCTCTCTAATATTTATTTTTTTAGGGAAATTATAATTCATTGATGTACCTCTTTTATAAAATTAACTTATAAGCATTTTTGCTTATAAGTTAATTTTAATATATTTTTTAATTAGTTACAATCTTATTCCAGTATAGCTCCTTTGTTAGCAGAAGAAACCATCCTTGCGTATCTTACAAGATATCCTTTTTCAACATTTGGATTTGGAGCTTCCCATCTTTCTAATCTCTTTTTTATCTCTTCGTCAGAAAGTTTTATGTTTATAGTTCTATTGGGTATATCTATGCATATATAATCTCCGTCTTCGACTATAGCAAAAGGGGACCCTTCCATTGCTTCCGGTGAGATATGGCCTATTGCAGCACCTCTTGTCGCTCCAGAAAATCTTCCATCCGTAATGAGTGCTACATCTTTATCTAAATGCATTCCAACTATTGCTGCAGTTGGAGAAAGCATTTCTCTCATACCTGGCCCACCTTTTGGCCCTTCATATTTGATTACTACTATGTTTCCTTTTTCTACTTCCCCATTAAAAATACCTTCTGTAGCATCTTCCATACTCAAATAAACTTTTGCAATCCCCTCATGAACTAACATCTCTTCTCTTACAGCTGCAGCTTTAACAACACATCCACCTGGAGCAATATTTCCATATAATACAGCAAGTCCGCCTTCTTCGCTAAAAGGCTCTTCTATAGGTCTGATTACATCATAGTCTTTAACTTTAGCATTTTTTATATTATCTCTAACATTATTCCCATTAACATTCATTTGCTCAAGATTAATTAAATTACATTTGCTTAATTCATGCATTACGGCAGGGATACCTCCAGCCATATAAAAGTCAAACATATAAAACTCTCCTGAAGGGCTAATGTGGCATAAGTTTGGAGTGGTTTTTGCTAATTCGTCAAAGTTAATAAGATCTAATTCAAAGCCACATTCATGTGCTATTGCAGGTAAGTGTAATGTGGTATTTGTAGAACCAGCAATAGCCATGTCTACTCTAATAGCATTATAAAATGCTTCTTTAGTAAATATATCTAAAGGTCTGATATCGTTTTTAACAAGTTCTACAGATCTTTCTCCAACAATTTTGGCTAAAGCAATTCGATCTCCATAATGCGAAGGAATTGTGCCATTTTCTGGATAGGAAATTCCCAATACTTCGGAAAGACAATTCATGCTATTGGCTGTAAACATTCCTGCACAAGAACCACAAGAAGGGCAAGATGCGTGAGCATATTGTTCCATTTCATTTTCATCCATTTCACCTAACTTATAAGATGCAATTTTTTCTATACAAGTACTATAGTCAGCTGGTTTTCCCTTGTAATAACCATTTGCCATTGGGCCACCACTAACCATAATTGAAGGAATATTTAACCTACAAGCTGCCATCATCATAGCTGGCACAGTTTTGTCACAATTAGGTATTAATACTAGTCCATCTAATCCGTGGGCAAGTACCATTGCTTCGATACTGTCAGCTATTAGTTCTCTTGATGCTAAAGGATATCTCATCCCTGTATGACTCATTGCTATACCATCACAAATTGCAATTGCCGGAAATTCTACAGGAATTCCACCTCCAGCTGAAACTCCTAATTTTACGGCTTCTGCTATTGTTCTTAAGTGGAAATGCCCGGGAACAATCTCATTGAATGAATT
This sequence comes from Tissierellia bacterium, assembly GCA_012513395.1. Next base: position 4,070 of record JAAZCH010000053.1, on the reverse strand, counting down.
AACTACACCTATCAATGGTTTTTTACCAATCTCTTTTTCTAATTTTCCTGTTGCATATAATAAAGCTCTTGCTTCAATTCGTTCAGGACCTAAGTAAATTTTTGTACTTTGCATTTCTTCTCCTTTAAATGAAATAACTTAAAATAAATACTATAATACATCCAGATAAACCAACAACTGCTGTAGTAGACGTCCATGCTCTAATTCCTGTTTGCACATCCATTCCAGAAAATTTTGTTACTACCCAGAAATAACTATCATTAATGAACGATGCAATCATTGGTCCTACACAAATGGCAAGAGTTGCAATTATTGGTGACAAACCAAGACCATTTATCATAGGAGCAATTATTGACGCTGTTGTAATCATAGAAACTGTTCCTGAACCTTGAGAAATTTTCAATAATGATGCCATAAGCATTGGAATTAGAATTGCAGGAAAACTTGAACCAGCAATTAGATTTGCAACATAATCGCCAATACCCGAAGTTCTCAGAATAGATCCTAAGGCTCCACCAGCACCTGTAATACATATAATTAAACCAGCATCGGATAGTGAAGCTTCTAGAATACCAACAACTTCGCTTCGACTTTTATTTTTTGTTAATCCGTAGACAGAGATTAAAACACCAATTAATACTGCAACAATTGGATTACCAACAACGTCTATCACAGGGTTAGAATATCCCAAAGCTGCACTTAGAGTATTCGATAGAATTAAAATGACCGGAACAACAATTGGCATAAAAGAGATAGCACTACCTGGAAGAGTGTCTAAATCACTTAGAAAACTCTTTTCATCAATGTCAAATTCTGGAATAATAGCAGGAAATTTAGATGAAATAAATTTTGAATAAATTAATCCAACAGGTATTACTAATACTGAAACTATCATTCCCCATAAAATTAGTTCACCAATATTTACCCCAAGAATCCCAGCAACTCCTAATGGACCTGGCGTTGGAGGAATTAGATGGTGTGTCAAATATAGTCCAATTCCTAAACTACAACCTAAGGCTACCATAGATTTTTTTGTATTTCTGGAAAATTCCTTAGCTAATTCTGACATAATAACAAATCCTGAATCGCAAAAAACTGGAATAGAAATTAACCAACCAGAAAGTAATAGAACTAGCTAAGTTTTATCTTCACCAACGATATTTAAAATAACTATTGCCATTTTTTTAGCAGCACCGGTTATTTCTAATATTTTACCCATCATTACACCTAAACCTATGACAATGCCAATGCTAGCAAGGGTTCCGCCAAAACCACTTGACACAGTAGACATTACTTCAGCTGGTGCCATTCCAGATGCTAAACCTATGTAGATAGCAGCGATTAATAAAGCTGGAAACGCTTGCACCTTAGTTTTTAAGATTAGTATAATGACAAGTGCAATTCCCGTTATTAATGCAAAAATTAAATTCATTTTCTGACCTCCATTTATTTTAATGAATTCAGATTATCACAATAATCTTGTTACAACAACCATGTTAACAACTTTATAATAGCTAAACTATGATATATTTCAATTTTAATCCTAGTGGGCTTAATTGTAATGACGGGATGTAGTGTTCATAATTCTGCTAGCATTTCAGAAGCTACTGGTATTATGAAGTTTTGGACTTTCTGCAGAAAAATAAGGATTATCTTGACGCTAAAATATATGAAGATAAATAAGTAGTATTATTCACAAAACATATATTTCTGTCCATGAGTTAGGAACAGAAGCTGGGGCAGTTACTGCAGTAATAATGGAAGCTACTTCTATGCCAATAGAAGAACCAAAGGAAGTTTTTCTAAATAGACCTTTCGTCTATATGATTATAGACACTGAAAACAATGTACCTTTGTTTTTAGGAACATATAATGGGAAGTAGTTTTAAAAATATTAAAGCGGCTAAAATTAGCCGTTTTTTTTTATTTTGTTTCAATATTTAGTCGTATAAATCAATATTATAATAACATCAAATGTTTTCTTCCTTATCCCAATCACAAAAGCCGTTTTTTTCGCATTGTAATAAATTTTGAATACCTTTGTAGAAAAATATTCCTGTGACTATTGCTGCGGATAAATCGGCGAAGGGTGCGGCGTGAATAGTGCCGTTTAATCCCCAGATTTTGGAGAAAAAATAAACTGCTGGAATCAAAAAGATCACTTGTCTAGTTAAAGTAAGAATAATGGCTACATTAGGTCTTCCGATATTTTGGAAAAAATTAGAGGCTAACATTTGAAATCCTACCACAGGTAATAACCAAAACCAACTTACTATTGCATAACTTCCAAATTTAACTAACTCTGGCTCTTTATTAAATAATAAGACGATTTGTTCTGGGAAAAATCTTGTAATAATCCAACCCACAAGACAAACTACGGTAGCTGAAATAATTCCCAGTTTTTCTACTTCAATTACTCTTAAATATTTTCTAGCTCCAAAATTAAAGCTAGCTATTGGTTTAACTCCTTGATTTATTCCTATGATGGGCATAAGAATCATAGTCTGCATAGTATTAACTATTCCCATGCCAGAAACTGCAATATCTCCACCGTAAAACAATAGATTTCGATTTAAGGTTAAATTTAAAATGCTATTACTCATAGACATCAAAAAGTTAGGCATTCCAAAGGAAATAGTTTTGAAAATTACGTTGAAATCTGGTTTTAGTTCGCTAAATTTTATGGGATATGTGCTTCTTTTGCTAAAGAAGTAGGACATTATCCAAGCTATTGAAAAACCTTGACCAATAACCGTTGCCAAAGCAGCTCCGGCCATTCTCATTTTAAAAATAAAGATAAATACATAATCCAAAACTATATTTATCAATCCAGCGATTATCATACTTACCATAGCCAACTTAGGCTGACCTTCTGCTCTAAGAAAATTGTTCATGGCCATTCCCATGGCGGCAAAAGCAGAACCAAAAAATATTATTCGCATATAGTCTTTAGCTAGAGGGAGGGTGGTCTCGCTAGCTCCAAACATAATAGCCAAGGGATGTAAAAAAATAAGTCCTACAACTGTTAATAATATTCCCAAGACTAGGACAGATAAAAATGCATTATTTAAAACAGTTTTGGCTTCTTCGTCTTTTCCTTCTCCCATTTTAATAGAATATAAAGTGGAACCTCCTACGCCAAATAAAAGTCCAATGGCATTTGTAGTAAGCATCATGGGAAAAACTATAGTGATAGCTGCTAAACCATTATGGCCGATATCTGGAGCGTTACCAATAAAAAGTCTATCTACAATATTGTATAACGAATTTACCATCATTCCAATAATTGAAGGAATGGAATAAGTTATTAATAATTTGGATACGTCTTCATATCCCAAGGGATTTCTTTTCATAAAACTTACCTCTAAAATATAATCAAAATATTGCTTTTTTAACTTATACTAATTTATTTATGCCCATTTACGTAAATAACTTAACTAAAACTATGATATAATACATTTTATGGACTTAAATTTTGTTAATATTAAAAAAAATGAAATATTAAAAAATCTCCAATATCGGGGAAGTGAAATTCCTGAAGATATTGATTATTTAATATTCCAATCAATAGTGGATTTGGAAAAATATTCAAAACCTAAATATAAATATATAGAATTGGATAAAGATCTAGAGGAACTAAAAGAGATTTTACTAGGAGAAGATATTAAAGACCTATTATCTACTTCAAGAAAGGTTGTTCTAATGGGAGTTACTCTTGGAAGGGAAATAGAGATGCTTACAAGAAAATACAGTTTTTCTGATTTAGTAAGATCTGTAATTCTAGATGCTACGGCTAGTGCTGGGGTAGAATCTTTAGCCAATGATATTAATGACGAGATAAAAAATATATATAAGCCGATGTATTTAACTGATAGATTTTCGCCGGGATATGGAGATTTGCCTATATCAGTTCAAAAAAAGTTTTTGAATTTAATAAATGGGGAAAAGGATTTGGGGATTACTACTACTGAAAGTGGAATTATGATTCCTAGAAAATCTATTACAGCCATTATTGGAATATCAGATAAAAAGCAACCTCGGAGAAGACCGGGATGTGAAAATTGTAGATT
>JAAZCH010000407.1 GCA_012513395.1 Tissierellia bacterium | reverse complement strand
TTGTTAAGCAATACTCTTCAAACAAGATGAATCTCAAAGCTTATGATGATGTTTCTCAGCAATCATCTAATATAGGAGCTCAACAGAAAATAGCTAAGGGTATAGAAGATAATGGTTTAGGAGATGGCGCAGGTCTGATATTTGGAATGAACTTAGCTCAAAATTTAGGAACCCAAGGAGAGAATAAAAATACAATATCTTTCGATGATCAAATCGAAATGCTAAAAAAATTAAAAGAACTACTAGATGTGGGGATACTTTCCCAAGAAGAATTTGATATTAAGAAAAAAGAGATAATGAGGCTTTAAAAGTTAACCGAAGAAAATATAAAATCCTTGTAGTGGAATATGTTGTAGCTACAAGGATTTTGATAGTTATCAGTCGAATTAATTATAGATGGCACCCCTAAATTCATCAAATAGAATTTAACTAAAAGATTATTATATAATTAGTTAATGTTCTTTAAGATGATTGTATAACAGCTTTGCTTATCTGTAATACTCAGGGAAAATTGCCTCCATTAAATTGCTTGAGTGAACTTATAGTAATTGTTAAAGGTAAGCGGGCTTTAATAGCACGTGTTGACAGAAAAAATGGCATCACTATTGGATGCCATTTTTTAAAGGTTTAACTATTTTATGAGAACATAATTCTTGGATCGTAGAATCCCAAGGCATCATGTTGTCCATATCGATTTGAGAGTCTGTTTTTGAAAGGTTCGTTAATAAATATTCGAGATACTTATAAGGATTAAGTCCGTTGGCTTTGGCAGTTTCTACCAGACTGTACACCACAGCGCTCGCTGTGGCCCCTTTAGGGCTTCCTGAAAAAAGCCAATTTCGCCTTCCTACTGTAAATGGCCGTATACTATTTTCCGCTAAATTATTAGAGATTTCACAATTTCCATCTTCAAGGAATGTCATGAGTCCATTTTTTTGATTAAGAGAATATTGTAGTGCTTTCCCTATTTTTGATTTCGGGAGAACTTTACCAATGTTGGTATTAACCCACACCCAAAAAGCCTCTAGGACAGGTTTTACCTGTATAAGACGCTGTATCTTTCTTTCATCAGCAGAAAGTTCACTCAATGATTCTTCAATTTTGAATATTTTATTGCAATAAGCAATTCCTTCCTTTGGTAGAGTTGCTTCAGGTTTTTTGATATCTCTAGGTAGTGCATCTGTATAGTAACGACGAACGTGCGACCAACAGAGGACACGAGTAATCCCCTGAATTTTTCCATATCCCTGATATGCGTCAGAATGTAAGTAAGAACCCTGATATCCTTCAAGAAAATCAGCAGCATAACTACCTGAGCGACCAGAACGATAATTAAAAATTCGTATTGGGCGGGCGTTGTGAATACCTGTCGCATAAATCCACATAAATGACTTTGTCGTATTCTTTCGACCAGGTTCTTTCAAAACTTGAAAACTGGTCTCATCTGCGTGAATAAAATCTTCTTTTAAAAGTTTTTCATGCAGAGCTTTGACAACTTTGCTAAGCCACTCCTCCGAAGTTTTCGTAATCCAGTTAGAGAGAGTACTTCTTTGAATTTCCAAACCTAGATTTTGCCAATCTTTTGATTGTCGATATAGAGGCATGTGGTTTACAAATTTTTGGTACATGGCCCAGGCCACACTGGATGGCGAAGCCATCGAATGCTGTAATAAGGGTTGATTAGATTTAGCTTGCACTAAATAATCCCTTCCAGCCTTACGGCAAGAACGGCATTCCCAAGTTTCATTGTAAATATGCACTAGTTTCATTGTGGCAGGAGTATACTTTATTTCGGTACGAATATATTTCTTTCCGACAGGTTTAAGTTGATCATTATCGATAAGACATACTTTTTCTTCATCAGGAAGAGTATTGATTAAATCTTCCTCAGGAAGATTTTTCAAGGCGTCTTCTCTACGATATCCTTTTCGTGTTCGTTTAATCTTTTCAATAGTTGGTTCTTCAATGAAAGGATCAGCTTCAGCTTCATCAAACTGACTATTTCCAAGTACCCCATCAATCACAATTTGACCGGTAAGAACTTCAGTCTTTTCGCTTTTTCGACCAAAAAGTTTTTTGGTTAGATATTCAATCTGCTCTCGCAGTATTTTGGAGTCATCATTAAGCTCTTCAATCTTTTTTAAAAGAGAAGCATTTTGTTGGATTTGTTCTTTGATAATTTCAATTAATGCTGCTGTATTTTTGTCATTAAATTCCATTGATACCCAACCTTTCATGCTATCTACTCTATTAATATTATACCATTTTTTGACCATAAATGCACGAAAATAAATCGCTGTAACCATTATATTTCAATGGTTACAGCGATTATAGTATTACTCTATTTTCTATTTTTTTAATAACCTTTTTTTGATCAATAGATAAGCCTTCGACTAACCAACGATATTGTTGTTGAGATATATTTCGAACTTCATCAGCATCTTTTGGCCACTGAAAATTTCCGTTTTCTAGCCTTTTATAAAGAAGCATGAACCCATCTCCTTCCCAAAATAAGGCTTTTAATCGATCCCTTCTCCTTCCACAAAAAAGAAAGAGAGCATTTTGAAAAGGATCTAAATTAAAATTTTGTGCTACCATAGCTGAAAGTCCATCGATAGATCTTCTCATATCTGTATGTCCACAGGCAATATAAATCTGTGTTTCTTTATCAAATTCTATTTTCATAGACGACCTATGAAACTGAGTATTGTATGTAGGGTTTCTGAGTCAGCACCATTAAGGACTTCTATTTCTTGTCCATTTGATCTAATTACAGCGCAAGCTGTTTGAGAACTAATGGGAAATAATTCCTTATTTGTCTTAACTTCTGCAAATTGAGTTTGTCCTGTGATAGCTAAAGTACCAGCTTTAATAAGTGAGTCCTGACGGACTATTTTTAGCCAATAGTAATATTGTGATGCGGTAACATTATTTTCTCGGCACCACCTTCTAATGGACAAGCCACTTTCTTGTTGTTCATTAATTAATTGTAGCCATTGTGATCTAAGCATTTCATGCTTAGATGATTTCATCGTTGCCATAAAGTAATCATCTCCTAACACTTTGAATGTTGACAAAGTACTCTGTGAACATTTAGAGCACTTCTAGAGAGATTATCTCACAGTATGAAACCGAATTAAATCCATGAGATTATAGCCCGCTTACTGTTAAAGCACTTTAAATAATTCCAAATTAGGACGGATTCAGCTTGGAAATAAGGAGTATATTAGATGACGTTGGTTGAGAAAATCAGAAATAGATATTCAGATGAATACAAAGCGAATGCTTATAGATTGGAATCAGATTTTAAAGAAGATGAGCAAAGAAAAGCTGATTACCATGGCAGAGAATTGCTGGAGGTGCTACAGAATATAGATGATGCAGTAGACAATACCAAAGCTAATGATGTTGACGTCCTATTTGAGTATAGAAAAAATATTCTAACAGTTTCCAATAATGGAACAGCATTTACTGAGGAAACTATCGAACGGCTTTGT
>JAAZCH010000406.1 GCA_012513395.1 Tissierellia bacterium | reverse complement strand
GAATATGACTTATTATAATTTAGAAATACTAGAAGCCATTAGAGCAGCTGACGAAGCTCTGCATTATCTTGATAAAGCTAAGAAGTCCTTAAATTCTGCCCAAGGCTGGGGCGTAGTGGATTTACTAGGCGGAAAAAAGGTAATAACTTTTTTCAAACAAAGAAAAATCCATAAAGCTGAAATGGACTTGGCAAGAGCCTCGGTAGCCATCGATAAATTGAACAAAGAAGTTGGCGATGTTGAAAGAATAGTAAACATCGATTTTAATATGGGAGTGGTACTTAAACTGGCGGACTTCTTCTTCGGCGGAGCCATTGCCGATTGGATAGTTTTAGGCAAAATAGGAGAAGCCAAATTAAAGATCTCCAGCGCCACGATACAAGTCTTAGAAGTAAAAGCCCAATTGGAAAGTTTATTTAGAAAATAAAAATGTCGTTTATTTTCGTATGATATAGAGTTCTTACGAATGTAAAAAACGAAGTAGTGGGTAGTGTAAAATATTTTGTGTATCGGCTTATCCTGATTAAGTGATGTGAACCTTAAAACACGGACAAAATAATATTAAATTTATGCGGTGTGTTTTCTTTACTCAACAGGAAACATGCCGTTTAATCTTGCCTTTATTCTCTCATTATTGTACCAGTCTATATAGTTTCTGATTTTCCTTTCTAGCTCAGATATCAAATTAAACTTAACTCCGTAAAACATCTCTTGGGGATATTTGAAGTAAGTGGATAATTCTGCCCAGTTGTTTCTCCAACTGGATACGCACATTGGGTATTTCTTTTCCCATTTTTCTTCAAATTCATCTAGGTTTGATAATGCTACTTCTTCTGTTGGTGCTTTATATACTGTTTTTAAATCTCGCATCAATTCTTTTAAATCTTTGTAGGATACATATCTTGTAGAACTTCTTATTTGATGTATTATACATTTTTGAATTTCTGCTTTGGGATAGACTACTTCTATTGCTTGCGTAAATCCTGGTAGATTATCTGTCGATACTATCAAAATATCTTCTAATCCTTGGGCTTTTAGTTGGTTTAATACCATTAGCCAATATTTGCTACTTTCATTCTCGCCTACCCACATTCCTAGTATTTCTTTAAAGCCTTCTTTGTTATATCCTAATGCGATATATACTGCTTTCTTTACTATAACTGCATTTTCTCTTACGTTGTAATGAATGGCGTCCAAAAACACTATTGGATATACTCGCTCTAATGGTCTATTTTGCCACTCTTCTATAGTTGGTAGTATTTTGTTTGTTATTTTACTTACCATACCTTCTGATAGTCCAAATCCATATATTTCTTTTACATGGGAGGATATGTCTCTTGTTGTCATTCCTTTTGCATACATAGAAATGATTTGATTTTAAATATTAGAGATATCCTTTTGGTATTTCTTTAATACTTGTGGCTCAAAGCTTCCGTCTCGATCCCTCGGTATATCCAAATCAATTTCTCCTGAGCTAGATTTGACTGTCTTTTTACTAAATCCATTTCTAGTATTAAGACTTAGTGGTGTGTCTCCATATTCATAGTCTAAATGTTCATCTAGTTCGTTTTTTAGCATTGTTTCTAGAGTGTCTCCTAAGAGATCTTTGATTGCTTCTTGAATATCTTCTGCTGATTGTGGTTGATATTCTTCGAT
>JAAZCH010000451.1 GCA_012513395.1 Tissierellia bacterium | reverse complement strand
TTCTCCTTACTGGTTATAATGAACTGACATTAAGCGTTCATTATAACCAATTAATTTTGATTTGGTTGATAACGAACTTTATTAATAACAAATATAGAAAAAGTACCCATACTTTTATCTCCTTTCCATTTTTTTCATTATGAATGAGATAAAGTAATTTCTACTACTGCGATACTGGTGCACATAATTGAAACCTCCTTATGTAACTGAATATGATTGTATCATCTTTTCATTTTAGAATAAACCTTTATATGTAATTTTGCACTTGACACTTCAGATGGACGTTTTCTTCAAAATAATATGTTTTGAAACTTGATAAGAGAAGCCACTGTCTTTACTAAAAAGTAAAGGCTGCGATAAAGGACAGTGACTTTAATAAAGTTGCACTGTTGTATTGTCTTTGGATAAAATTGTCTAAAGGGAAGTTTTATCCCCAACGAAAAAACATCTAAAGTGGTAAGTAATGAAAGAATGTCGATAAAGTAGGAATGGGGGATCTTTTTGAATACAATAGAATCACAGTTTGATAAGGTTGCAGAAGATTACGATTTCGTGAATGAGCTTTTGAATGATTATTCATTCTTTGTGTCTAATATGTCTCCAAAGAAAGGCAGAGCATTAGATATCGGATGTGGCTCGGGTTTGTTAGTGGAGAAATTAGCAAGTTATTATGATGAAGTGGTAGGGATTGATATTTCTAATCAAATGCTCGATCTTGCCAAATCTAAACGTCAACTAACAAATACGGTCTATCTGAATATGAATGCAGAACAACTTAATTTTAATGAGAAGTTTGATTTTATTGTAAGCCGAACAACCTTTCATCATTTGGATGATATAGCCAGCGTAATACAGCAAATGAAGGAACTGTTGAATGAGGAAGGAAGAATAGTTATTCTTGATAATGTATCTGAAGTCGAGACACCGCCTACCTATGTTTATAAATTAGGGGCAATCCAAGAGTTTTTACCGCATTGTTTCAAATTTGGAATAAAAAATGCGATTAGAATTTATAATCACAACACATCTAAATCATGGCTTGAGCATTTAGCTTCAGATAAGTACCTATCTGAACAAAATTATTACGATTTATATGAAAAGTTGTTGCCTGGATGCCAATTCCATAAAATGGGTTGGGCAATGGGGGTTGTCTGGACAAAATAACTTAAAGCTGTGGCTTTGAAAAGTTGAATTTGTGATTGTTTTCAGAGCTATCGGGTGCTTTAGTATAAATAACAATGAATAAAAAATCAGCCTGTATCTTATGTTACTATTAAGTAATTTAAGATACAGGTTTTACTATTTTTGAAATAAGTACCTTCCACTTCAAATACATGTATTCAAAGTGAAAGTATTGATTTAAATGATTCTTTTGTAATTTACTCTTGATAAAATCCTACTCCTAGTAGAGAAGATATAGAAATGACCAATAAAATTAAAAACTTAACTGAAATCTTTGACATAGAGCTTTTAGACCACTTTATAATTGGAAAAGAGAAGACCTTATCCTTTTCACAGGAGATTGATAGCTTTCAAAGTGAAAATCAAAGTTATCAAGAAAAGCAAGAGCAAGTAGGATCTCTTAAGGAAGATAAAATTATTTACAATATGGCGAAAGACAAGCCTAGAGT
>JAAZCH010000405.1 GCA_012513395.1 Tissierellia bacterium | reverse complement strand
AGAATAAAAAATACAGTAGACAAAGAAAACCTCTCCCCTACGATTTTTAAGGCAATCAAAGAATTAACCCATGATATAGATAAATCAAAAATTCAAAGAATCAACCTTAGTACGACTATCTCTACAAATGCTATAGTAGAAGGAAAAATCGAGGATGTATTACTAATTATCCAAAGTGGTCCTGGGATTCAAAATAATTTTTCCAATAAGTTCGAATATCTTGAAGAAGTAGAAGGATATGTAGACCATAGAGGAATAGTTGTAAAGGAGTTAGATTTAGAAGAGATTGAAAGTATTAAATACGATAGAAAATATCAGCATTTAGATTCAGTAGCTATTGTCACAAAATTTTCTACTAGAAACCCAGAAAGTGAAATAAAAATAAAAACCACACTAGAAGATAGGGACAAATACATTACTATGGGACATTCCTTATCAGGAAATCTTAATTTCCCTAGGAGAGTAAATACTGCATATTTAAACAGCTCCGTGTCGAAAATCTTCTCAAATTTCCTAGATTATATTAAAAATGTTCTAGAAACCGAGGGGATCAATGCCCCAATTTATATATTAAAAGCAGATGGGGGTACTATGGATATGGAAAACGCCCATACTTTTCCAGTCCAATCTATTCTTTCAGGTCCAGCAGCTAGTTTCATGGGAATAAGTGCTTTAGAAGATACTACTAATGACTCAATTTATTTAGACATCGGGGGAACTACTACGGATATTTTCTTTCTAGCAGATGGAATTCCTCTATTCGAGCCTTTGGGAATTGAAATAAATGAGCTAAAAACCTTAGTCCGCTCCATATACTCACATTCCATTGGATTAGGTGGAGATAGTGTAATTAAAATAGTAGATGGAAAAATTGTAATTGGACCTGAACGACTGGATAGATCGATGATTTTAGGTGGCAAATACCCTACAGTTACAGATGCTATGGCAATATTAAATTTAATAGATTTTGGAGACAAGGAAAAAGCAATACCAAGTATGGAAATCCTATCTTCTGAAATAAATTTAGATGTAGTAACATTTTCCCAAAATGTATTGGAAAAATGTAGTGAATTTATTTTTTCAACAGTTCAAGTATTATTAGAAAAAATTAATTCCAAGCCCCTCTATACAGTAAAGGAAGTCCTAGAAGGGAAAAAATTACAGCCTAAAGAAATTAAAATAATCGGTGGACCAGCAACAATCTTATCTAAATATATTGAAAAAATATTTAATTTAAAAACCATAGTAACTGAAAATCACGAAATTGCAAATGCAATTGGAGCAGCACTTTCCAAACCCACTTTTGAAGTAAATTTACATGCAGATACAATGAATAAAATTCTTTCAATTCCAGAAGAAAATGTATATGAAAATATTTCTACTAAATTTACCCTAGAAGACGGAAGAAAAATGGTTATTAATTATCTAAAAAATAAAAGCAAATCTTCTTTGGATGAAAATCCAGACATTGAAATTATTGAAGAAAATGAGTTTAATATGGTTGATGGATGGAATTACGGAAAAAACATTAGAATAAAAGGACAAATACAACCAGGGCTTATTTATTCCATGAGAGGTGATAATATTGAAAGCTAAAAATAAATTAGGCTTAGT
>JAAZCH010000008.1 GCA_012513395.1 Tissierellia bacterium | reverse complement strand
TAGTGGAAATATTTATAACAAAGGAAAGACGACGAGAACAAAAGATGGAAAGGAAGGCTCATCAAGTTTCAAATCTGATAACGAAACGGAAAGCAATATTTATGAGACTATAAGCGATAAGGGATTAATAACGATATGGGAGAGGAATTAAGGATCCTAGTTTATCAATTTGCTTATAAAAAACTAGAATATATATAGAAGAATATAGTTAATATTATTAAAAAATAGAAATAAACACCATTTTATAAAAATTAAAATGGTGTTTATTTAATTATAAAATGAAGGGGTTTACTTATATTTTGAAAAAAATCAGAAAAAATTTTCAATTATTATTAATCAGGGGTTGACATCAAACCAACACACATGTATACTTAATGTATACATAAAGAATACAAGTGATGTTATGGAAGGAATATTATGATTAGTTTATTCGATATCTTTTTTACATTTGCTGGTATAAGTTCAATTACTTTTACTGGTGGTATGGGAATGTTTCCTGTATTAGAAAAAGAAATCGTTGAAAAGAAAAAATGGATAACTGAACAAGATTTGTTAGACTATTATGCAATTAGCCAAGGATTACCAGGTATTATTGCTGTAAATGTAGCATCATTGATTGGTTACAGAGTGAGAGGAGTTAAAGGAACTGTAATTGCTGCTTTGTCCATTGCTAGTCCGTGTCTCATAGTTATGCTAATCGTTTCATATTTGATAAAGGATCTGATGTATTTGGAAGTTATGAAATATGCTGCTAATGGAATTACTATTGCAGTTGCTGCACTTATATTTGATACAGTGATTACATTGTGGCGAAAGAGTGCATTAGACCTATTGAGCCTTTTAATATTGGGTGGAACTTTTTCTTTAGCTATGATAACAAATATTTCTCCAATTTTATTTATAATTTTCAGCGGCTCTATTGCTTCAGTTTATTATTATGTGAGGCAGAAATGATATACATAAAATTATTTTTTGAATTTTTTAAAATTGGATTATTCACATTTGGTGGCGGTATGGCTACGATACCCTATTTAATAGATTTAGCTGAAAAAACTGGGTGGTATGAAGTTGAATCTATTCCAACAATAATTGCGGTTTCTGAGCCTGTACCCGGTCCTATTGGTTTAAACATGGCGACTCATGTGGGTTATCAAGTTGCTGGTATAGCTGGTGCGATTTTGGCTACTATTGGCGAGATATTGCCTTCTATAATAATTATCGTTTTAGTTTCTCGATTTATTGTAAAGTTTAAAGACAATATTACGGTTAGTAATGTTTTTAACGGAATAAGACCATCTGTAGCAGGTTTACTTTTAGCAGTAGGTTTATCTTTATTGTATGGAAGCGTTATGAATCATGAGAGCATAAATTATTTAAATTTAGTTTTATTCATAATTACAATGATAGGAATTAGAAAATACAAATTACATCCCGCAGTATACACATTTGCTTTGGGATTTCTGGGAATTATTTTAAAACTTAAATAATCTCCAATATGTTTTATCTGTAAAATCCTAATAACTGCCCTCCAAAGCTATTAGGATTTTACAAATAAGTTAGTCGGTAAGTAAATGAATATATAATGAAGGAGTTGAAAACGTTGCCTATATTGGTTCCAGATGATTATAAGTATGAATTACCTAAAATGCATAAAATCAGACAAACATTTAATGATGAAAATCTTGAGAATGTTAAACAACGTGTAATTGAAGAAATTCAAAAGGAAATCATCGCAAGTAAGATTAAAAAGAATCAAAGAATTGCAGTGGCAGTCGGTAGTAGAGGAATAAATAATTTGTTTTTAATTGTGAAAACAGTTATTGAGGAACTAAAAAAAATGGGTGCTGATCCATTTATTGTATCAGCTATGGGAAGCCATGGCGGTGGCTCTGAAGAAGGTCAGAAGGAAGTTTTGGATGGTTATGGCATTACAAAAGAAAATCTAGGAGTAGATGTTATAACTACAGTTGATGTCGAGAAGATTGGAGAGACTTCAAAAGGTTTCAGTGTATATTTCGATAAGGTTGCTTTAGGAGCAGACTTGATAATTCCAATTAATCGAATTAAGTTACATACCGATTTTGTAGGTGACTTACAAAGTGGATTATGCAAGATGCTTGTTATAGGATTAGGAAATCATATAGGATGTTCATCTATACATGAAGAAGATCCTAAGGTATTTGCCAGTATATTGGAAGAAGCTACTGAAATTATTCTTTCTAAGGCCAATGTTGGATTTGGAGTCGGAATTATTGAAAATGCTTATGACAAAACTTTAGCTGTAGAAGCTGTTCCGAGAGAAAACTTGATACTTAGAGAAAAAGAACTTTTAAAAATTGCTAAAAAGAATATGCCGATATTGAGTGTAAATGACATTGATGTTCTAATTGTGGAAGAAATAGGAAAGAATATCTCGGGTGCAGGCTATGATCCGAATATCTTAGGAAAGAGTTCAGTTTTAGAAGAATTTGTTCTACACGTTCCCAAAATTCAAAAAATGGTTTTATTAGATATTACAGATGTTTCCCACGGAAATGGTATTGGTGTAGGATTATTTGATGTTATAACAAAAAATGTTTTTGAAAAATTAGATTTAGAATCCATGTACGCCAACGCAATTGCTTGTAAATGTATAGAGGATGCTAAAATACCTATTATGGTAGATACAGAAGATGAGTGTATTAGAGTAGCGCTAAAAGCTTGTAGAGGTTTAGATTTTGACAATCTCAAAATAGCGAGGATAAAAAACACTTTGGACTTAGAATATATATACGTCTCTGAAGGAATCCTAAAAGAATTGGATGACTTTGAAAATATACAAATATGTGAAAATAATTAGGAGGATTGAGTAAATGAAGTTGACTAAAGAACAACAGGATATGCTGGATGGAAAATATGGTAAGGGTACTGCTCTTGCAATGAAAATTCAAGTGGCGATTGGAGAATCCTTTGACGCTGAAAGAATGGTTCCAATTACTAGAGCACACGTAGCGTTAAGTAACCAAGAAGCAGACTTATGGTTTGCAGAAAAATTATTGGAAGCTGGTGCAAAATGTAGAGTTGCTCCAACAGTAAATCCAGGATTTTGTCTATCTTTTTTCAAAGAAGCAGGTATGGTTTCAGAAGAAGATGCTGCTTTGATGCAAAGAACACATGATGCTTATAAAGGATTAGGTGCGATTTTATCTTATAACTGTACACCATACATAGATACAAATGTGCCAAATTTTGGAGAAGTCATAGCTTATTCAGAATCAAGTGCAACTCCATATGTAAATGCTGTTTGGGGTGCTAGAAGTAATAGAGAGGGAGCTAATAGTGCATTATGTGCAGCTATTACAGGCTTTGTTCCAGAATATGGTTTACTGTTTGATGAAAATAGAA
Source organism: Tissierellia bacterium (assembly GCA_012513395.1). The sequence goes on along the minus strand of JAAZCH010000008.1, from coordinate 3,123 downwards.
AAGGAAATATTCTAGTAGAAGTAGAAGCTGATATGAAAACTCCTTATGACTACCATTTACTAGGTATGATGGGCAAAAAAATAGGTAAAGGTATTCCAGTGTTTGTTGGATTACCAGAACACGTAAGCCCTGAAGATTTAAGAAATTTAGGTGCACAACTTAACACATCTGGTGCTTATGATATGTATCATATAGTTGGATTTACTCCTGAAGCTCGTACTATAGAAGAAGCATTTGGTGGAAAGGAACCAGCAAGAAAAGTAGTAATTACAAATGAAGATCTAGAAGAAATTTTAAAAGAAATCTCTTTAGAAGGAAATAGAAAAATTGACTTCGCAATGTTTGGTTGTCCTCACTTTACTCTTGAAGAAGTTAAACATATTGCAAAGAGACTAGAAGGACAAACTATGAAAGCAGAAATGTGGATATTAACTTCAAGCCACGTAAAAGAAATGGCTGACAGAATGGGTCTTACAGAAATAATTGAAAAAGCAGGCGGATTTATAGTGCCTGATACATGCCCAGACCAACCTTGTTGGAAACGTTTAGATGGCAAAATTGGAATTACAGAATCACCTAAATGTGCATATTATCCACAAAAGAGAGGAATATTCTTTGTAATTAGAGACTTAGATACTTGTATAGATGCAGCAATAGCAGGGGAGGTAAAATAATGGGCAGAAAATTTAAATGTCACAAAATTTCAGAAGGTGTAGCAGAAGGACAAATTATTATCTCTAAAGATGACGTGTGTTTTTACATGATAGATCCAGCAACTGGTGATGTATTTGAAAAAGAACACGATCTAGAGGGAAGAAGCGTAGCAAATAAAATATTGACATTCCCTATGGGAAAAGGTAGTTCAGTAGTACAAGCGGATGGTCTATATCAATTAGCGCAAAAAGGAAAATCACCAAAAGCAATGATTATAGAATATCCAGAAACAGTATTGGTAGCTAGTGCAATTATCATGGAAGTACCAATGGTTGATAAAGTAGATCCAGAGTTTTATGAAGTTGTAAAAGATGGTGACACTGTAAGAGTTGATGCTGACAATGGTATAATCGAAATTTTGTAATCCATGGAGGATATTATGAAGAAATCAAGAGTATTAGTATTATTAGTTTTAATAATTGGTTTAGTTGGATGCGGAAATCAAACTAAAAATGAATCAACAGGTAGCGAAAATGTCAGCGATAATAGTGGAGATGCTATTACTATAAAAATTGGTCACGTAGAACCAGAATCTAGATCTACACACAGAGCTTTAGAAACTTTCAAAAAAAATGTAGAAGATAGAACAGGCGGAAAAATAAGTGTAGAATTGTATCCTAATGGTTCTTTAGGAGGCGACGTACAACTTACTGAGTCAGTAGCAATGGGAACACTTGATGCAGCATTACCATCAACTTCTGTTTTTACTACTTATTCAAAAGAGTTTGGTGTATTAGATATGCCTTATCTATTTACAAGTTCAGAAGCAGCGTTTAATGCATTAGATGGAGAAGTTGGTGCTCACTTTAATGAAGCACTAGCATCCCAAGGTCTTAAAAACTTAGGTTATTCCTATAATGGACCTAGAAGTACAACTACAAGTGTTAGACCAATTGAAAAACCAGAAGATTTGAAAGGCATTAAGATGAGAGTTATGGAAAGTCCAGTATTTATAGACTTCTATACAACTTTAGGAGCAAATGCAACTCCAATGAGTTTTACAGAATTATATACAGGTCTACAACAAGGAACTGTAGAAGCTCAAGAAAATCCACCATCATTAATCTTCTCAAATAAATTCTATGAAGTACAAGAATATCTATCAGTTGATGAACACGTTCATAACTTCTTAGGTTTTATAATGAATCAAGGTAAATTTGATAGTTTAAGTGATGAAAATAAACAAATTATTGAAGAAGAAGCTGTAAACTTTGTAAACGAACAAAGAGCAATGGAACTAGTTGATAATGAACAAGCTATTAAAGATCTGGAAACAGAAGGCGGTTTGACTGTAAATACTTTAACAGTTGAGCAAAAACAAGCTTTTAGAGATGCACTAGCACCTATGTATGATAAATACACAAGCGAATTCGGACAAGAATTATTCGACATGTGTGCAAATTATAATAAATAAAATTACAGTCTTAGTATAGGTGGTAAATATTTTTACCACCTATATATAAAAAGAGAGGGAATTATGAAAAAAATCATAGAGAAATTTGATATTTTCGAAGAAAGATTATTAGTTGCTTCATTAGCATTCAATGTTCTGGTAGTTTTTTTTCAAATTGTTATGAGATCTGTATTCAATATGTCAATTTCTTGGTCAGAAGAGTTATCTAGATATATTTTTATATGGCAAACTTGGCTAGGAGTGTCTATTGCATATAAATATAATGAGCACATACGAGTTGACATGATATACAATTTTTTTAAAAGTGAAAAATCAAAGAAAGTTATAAATACTATTGTAGATTTAATTTGGCTTGGAATGAATATATTTTTAGTATACCAAGGTGTTAAACTATTAGGTTCTATGAACGCAAGAAATGCGCTATCCTCAGGTATGAGATTACCTCTTGTTTACATATATGCAGCATTACCTATTAGTTCTTTACTTTTAAGTATACGAATAATTATAAATTTTATTTACAGAAATGATGAAGAAAATATTGCAAAAAGCGAAGTGGAGGTTTAATTTATGGAGATTTTAGTATTATTTGGCTCGTTCTTAGTACTCCTTTTACTAAGTGTGCCGATAGGTTACGCTATCGGAATAGCAACTTTAATTACTTTGATGAATTTTACTTCAATACCACTTCTTATGATAGCACAAAATGCCGTCGCAGGTGTAGACTCCTTTCCCTTATTAGCAATACCGTTTTTTATGTTGGCTGGTAATCTAATGAGTAGTGGAGGAATTGCTAAAAGACTAGTAAATTTCTTTGAAAGTTTTATAGGCCATATAACTGGTGGTCTGGGAATGGTTACAGTAGTAGTATGTATGTTTTTTGCAGCGATTTCAGGATCGGCTGTTGCTACAGTTTCTGCTGTAGGAGCCTTTATGATTCCTGAAATGGTTAAACATGGATATTCTAAATCTTATTCAGCTGCATTAACGGCAGCAGC
>JAAZCH010000404.1 GCA_012513395.1 Tissierellia bacterium | reverse complement strand
ACGTTGAGAGTATAATTCTGATGACGTATGGTGGCTCGGAGGACGAACAATAGAAAACTACCACAACGTATAGTGGCTTTCGGTAGAGTTTTGGAGAAAAAATGAGCGAAAAAACACCATTTTTTGCCCCCTGTTTTGAGGGGAATTATAGATGACATAGGGTTATTTGAGTGATGATTAAGAAAAAGTGGAAATTTGAGTTGATAAGATATATAAATTATATTATATATTGTAGAAGACATAGAGCAGTAAAACATGAACTATAGGGAGAGTCGAACATATTTTTTTATTTTAGGATATGTCGTTTTGTGTAGACCTAAACTACTATAAAGTTTTGGTTAGGATTATAGTGTCAAATTTAAATTAATTTTATAGAGTGCAAATACTGTTCTCATTTCTAGAATAGATTTTTTGAACTTGCCCTATATATATTATGATGCGTAATCCTTTCCGAAGCTTGATAATTTGGAAAGGTTTTTTGTATACAATTAAATAATGAAGGGATGATAAATAAATGAATATAAAGATAAATGAGTATACCCTACCAATGAAGAAATCAGGGCCGTACGGAATTACTGTAGGACATGATGGAGCTATATGGTTTACAGAAAATGGAGGTAATAGAATAGGAAGAATTTCATTAGACGGTAAAATCACAGAATATGCAGTTCCAACTCTAGATGCAGGACTATCAATTATAGCGATGGGAACTGATGGTCACTTATGGTTTACAGAATATAAAGCAAATAAGATAGGAAAAATTACAATGGAAGGTGAAATCACAGAATATGATTTGCCAACTGCAACTGCAGGACCATATGGAATAGCTTTAGGCTCTGATGGTGCAATGTGGTTTACAGAGATTACTGGTAACAAAATTGGAAGAATTACTAACGATGGAGAAATCAATGAATATAATTTACCTAGTAAAGGCTCATTTCCCTCAATAATAACATTAGGACCGGATGAAGCACTTTGGTTTACAGAAAACCAAGGTAACAAAATAGGTAGAATCACTTTATCTGGAGATATAGCTGAGTTTAATATACCTACTACAGGCTCTGGACCAGTAGGTATCTGTGCGGGTCATGATGATGCTCTATGGTTCGCAGAAATAATCGGTAATAAGATAGGTAGAATCGATATAAAAGGTGAATTTTCTGAGTATCCACTTCCGACAGCTAATGCGAAACCACATGGAATAATATCAGGCAAAGATGGTGATATATGGTTTACAGAGTGGGGAAAGAACCAGATTGGAAGGATTACATCATTCGGAAAGATTGTGGAGTATCCTATCCCTACACCAAGTTCAGAACCACACGGTCTTGTTTTTGGACCAGATGGGGCTATTTGGTTTGCCGAGGAGGCAAATAAAATAGGCTGTTTAGTTTATTAAAGTTATATCGGTTTAAAGATGAAATAGGTGACGAAGAGTATGATAAATTGAAAGGAGCAGATATTTTATGAAAGGACCAGATAAGAATAAGCTTTATCCAAATGAAAATATCAAAACGGTTTGTTATATAAGTAATTTACCGAAAAGACCCAATGTAGAGATTGGGGATTACACCTACTATAGTGATAATAAAAAGTCCCCTGAGAAATTTTATGAAAATATTGAACATCATTATGAATTTCTAGGAGATAAACTTATAATAAGAAAGTTCTGTGCCATTGCTGAAGGTGTTAAGTTTGTTATGAATGGTGCAAATCACAGAATGGATGGAATTACAACCTATCCCTTTAATATCTTTGGTAGTGGATGGGAAAAGGTGACTCCTACAATAGAACAACTTCCTTTTAAGGGCGACACAGTGATTGGTAATGATGTCTGGGTAGGTCAAAATGCAACTATTATGCCAGGAGTTAGAATAGGTGATGGTGCCATAATTGCTGCTAACTCAACAGTAGTAAAAAATGTTGAACACTATACAATATATGGGGGAAATCCAGCAAGATTTATCAAAAAACGCTTTAGTGATGAAAAAATTGAATTATTGCTAAAGCTTCAATGGTGGAATTGGGATGAAGAAAAGATTTTTAATAATCTTGAAATGCTAACATCCGAAGCAGGATTAGAGCAATTAATGAAAAACCTTTAGACTCGGGGCACTCTACTCCATACGGTAACTTGAGGGTTTTATTGTTTGCAATTTTAAAAGTTGTAAGACATAAATATGGATAGGTTGTCTATAGGGATTAAAACTGAAATCTTTTAAACTAACGTTTATATTTAGGAAATATGCTGTGCCACCAAGGGGTACTAGATTCTTACGACATCTTTATCTTTGTTGTAACCTCAAGGCACCGTGAAAGCATTTGTTTACTAACCAAAAACTAATAGAAAAAGAGAAAATAGCATTGGCAAATAATCTTTTTAGGGGATTTCAAAAGTATTTTATATGAGAAGATGAAAAGAGAGATGTAAAACTTGAACCGTAATCACAATCTAGGATGATAACTCACAAAAATTAATAGATTTAGAAAACCTATTTCCAATTGAAACATATGTTCTGTTAATGTATAATAGCTTTAAGAAAATCATACATTTAAAAGACATTTGAAGTAGGTGACAAAGATTATGAAGAATAGAATATATATTGCGATTGATTTAAAATCATTTTATGCTTCAGTAGAGTGTGTAGATCGAAAACTTGATCCCTTGACTACAAATCTAGTTGTGGCAGATGCAAGCCGTACAGAAAAAACGATTTGTCTTGCTGTAACGCCATCTCTTAAAGCCTATGGAATTTCTGGTAGGGCGAGGCTATTTGAAGTAGTACAAAAAGTAAAGGAAATAAATGCATTACGATTATCAAAAGCACCAGGACGAGTTTTTTCTGGTGCATCCTATGACGATATTGAAGTAAAATCTTCACCCAATATCGCTTTAGATTATTTAATTGCGACGCCAAGAATGGGGCGTTACATCGACGCGAGCAAGCAAATTTATGAAATATATTTAAAATACATTGCACCTGAAGATATTCACGTCTACTCTATTGACGAAGTATTTATTGATATTACAAATTACTTAAATACTTACAAACTTACAGCTCACGAGCTAGGAACAAAAATGATTTTGGACATTTTTAACTCTACAGGTGTTACGGCTTCAGCAGGAATTGGAACAAATTTATACTTAGCTAAAATTGCAATGGATATCCAAGCAAAGCGAATTCCAGCAAATAAAAGTGGTGTCAAGATAGCCGAATTAGATGAAATGAGTTACCGACGCTTGCTATGGTCACATCGACCATTAACAGATTTTTGGCGCATTGGAAATGGTTATGCTAAAAAGCTAGAAAAAAGAAGCCTATTCACTATGGGGGACATTGCAAGATGTTCTATTGGAAATTCTAATGATTACCACAACGAAGATTTATTATACAAATTATTCGGCATCAATGCAGAGTTGCTAATAGATCACGCTTGGGGCTGGGAGCCTTGTACTATTGCTGATGTTAAAGCATATAAGCCAAAGGCAAATAGTATTAGCTCAGGACAAGTACTTCAATATGGCTACACATTTGACAAAGCAAAACTAATCGCAAGAGAAATGACTGATTTGCTTGTACTTGATTTAGTGAGTAAAAATTTGGTGACGGATCAAATGGTTTTGAGGGTTGGATATGATGTAGATAATATGAAAAATCCAAAATTAATTAACTCTTACAAGGGCGAAATTAAAATCGATCACTTTGGACGCGCTGTCCCTAAGTCGTCTCATGGGAGCATAAACCTGGGAGGCCACACCTCTTCCACAAAGCTGATTATGGATGGGGTCACAAGACTATTTGAGCGCATTGTCAATAGAAATCTTCTTATTAGGAGAGTTAATATTACAGCTAATCACATCGTCTATGAAAGAGAAGTTTTAAAAACAGAAAAGATAGAACAATTGAATTTCTTTATGACAGACTCTTTATCTGAAAGAATAAAAGAAGAGGAACTTCAACGAGAAAGAAATATTCAAAAAGCAATTCTAGCAATAAAAAATAAATATGGAAAAAATGCCATTTTAAAAGGAATGAATTTCGAAGAAGAAGCTACTACAATAGATAGAAATAGGCAAATCGGAGGTCATAAAGCATGACGAAAGGATATGACGATATTATAAATTTACCCAGACATGTATCCAAGAGAAGACCCCAAATGCCAGTAATCAACAGAGCCGCTCAGTTTTCTCCCTTTGCTGCACTTACGGGTCATGATGCCTCAATAAAAGAAACTGCAAGATTGACTAGCGAAAGAATAGAATTAGATGATAATATGAAAGATGCTTTAGACTATAAATTACAAATTATAGCAAATCATCTTGGACATTCATTCAAGGTGAAAATTACTTATTTTAAACCAGATGAGAAAAAGGACGGCGGTTCTTACGTCACATATAACGGTATAGTCAAAAAGATAGATGAATATAAAAAGAATATTCTCATGATAGACGGAGTAGAGATTAGTATTAAAGAAATCATCAACATAGATTGGTGAAATTAAGTAAAATAAAAGTGGTGATATTATGATATGTGAAAAACTAGATATTTGTGGTGGATGCACTTATCCCCACGACGATTATCCAAAATCTCTAGAAGGAAAACAATCCTATATTGAAAATCTATTTAACCAAGAAGTAGAACCCATAATAGGAATGGACTACCCATACTATTATCGAAACAAAGTTCACGGAGCATTCTCTTATGATAGAAAAAATATCTTGATGGGGAAGTTTGAAGAAGGCACCCATAATGTTTTTGAGATAGAAGATTGCTTAATAGAAGACATAAAGGCACAAAAAATTAATAAATCTGTAAAAGAACTTGTAAAATCCTTTAGATGGAGCATTTATGATGAAGATACAAAAAAGGGATTGGTTAGATCTACATTGGTTCGAGTAGGGAAAAAGTCAGGAGAAATACTACTTACAATCGTCTTATCCAATACAAAAGTCCCATCGAAGAATAATTTTGTAAAAGAGATTATAAAACTACATCCAGAAATCAAAAGTGTAGTTTTTAATATAAATGACCGAAATACAAGTTTGATATTAGGTCAAAAAGAAATGGTTTCATACGGAAGCGGATATATTTTCGATAATCTACTGGGATTATCGTTT
>JAAZCH010000403.1 GCA_012513395.1 Tissierellia bacterium | reverse complement strand
TACCCTAACTGCTAATTCTGTGCCAAAATATATTCGTAAATGGATTTAATGATTAAACTGCCAAAATTTCAGTATAATTCTGCCACATAAACTCTTTTAATTTTGAACAGCCATATAAACATAAAAACTGAATGAAATGTTTATATTTAGCTGTTTTCTCTGAAAAAAAGAGTATTTTTACGTATTAATTTCTTATGGCTGATTCTCTGAAATTTTAGTTAAAGAAATTTATGTGTGATATTTTATAAATACAACAACTATGGAAGAAAAATTTGTCACTGTTAAAACATTTGCTTTACCGGCTGATGTAACTATGGTACAATCTTTTATGGAGATGCGGGGCATTGAAGTATATTTTAAAAATCTTGTCTCCAACAGGCTTGCTTATACTTTAGGAGATATAGAAATGCAAGTAAAATTATCAGACTATGAAAATGCGAAAGCTGCACTAATTGAAGGAGGATTTGCTAAACCTGAAGATTTTTCATATTTAGAGATATAATGAATACTTCTATTTTATATGTTAGAACAGTCAGAAAAAAATAACTCAAAATACAGATATATCCTAATAGGATTTATACTATTGTTAGGATTAATAATTTTCAAATATACACGCCCTTACATGAGTGGTTTTCTGGGTGCAGCTACACTATATATAATTGTAATTGGACAACACAGATATCTGACTCAGAAATTAAACATAAAAAAAGGGTTGAGTGCACTACTAATAGTGCTTGAGGTCCTGATATTTATTTTGATACCACTTACCGGAATAGCTTTCCTGGTCATTGACACCTTTTCAGGCATTACAATAAATCCTGAAGCTATTCTCGGTCAGATTAATGACTTTATAAATTCATTGGAAACAAGACTGGGGTTCAACCTTTTTACTCCTGAAAACTTGTCGATACTACCTCGTGCCGGAACAAATATTCTTCAAATACTTGGCAACAGTGTTTATTCTTTCATTATAAATGTTGTGGTCATTTTATTTGTATTGTACTATATGCTTTATAGTAACGAAGATTTAGAACGAGCTATTACAGAGATTCTACCCTTCAAAGATGAAAATAAAGAAATACTAATTGATGAAACCCGTCTTATTATTCAGGCAAATGCAATTGGAATACCTTTAATGGCTATTTTGCAGGGATTCTTCGCTTACATGGGTTATCTTTTTTTTGGAGTAAACAGTGCTCTTCTTTATGCAATTCTCACAGCCTTTGCAACCATTCTTCCGCTTGTTGGGACTATGATTATATGGGTCCCTTTGGGTATAGGCCTATTAATTGGCGGTGACTTAGTGAATGGTATTGGTCTACTGATATATGGTTTATTTATTATTGGCGGAGTAGATAATGTTGCACGATTCCTGCTTCAAAAGAAACTTGCAGATATACATCCTTTAATTACTGTTTTCGGTGTACTTATTGGTATTCCTATTTTTGGATTTTGGGGAGTGATATTCGGACCATTGTTGCTTTCTCTTTTTATACTCTTCTTTAATATGTACCGGCATGAATATGTTCAGGGGTCTAAAGCTGAACCAAGAGTTACTACACGATTCAAAGCAAAGCAAGTAAAAATTCCCAGGTATAACCCAATTAAGTCCAAAAAGAAGAAAAAGAAAAATGATTTGGAAAGTGAGTAACCACCTCTGTTTATTTATTTTATTTGTATGCCCTGTTTTTATATTCAATGGATGCCATTCAGGTAAGAATCAGAACAAAACATCCGGGGATAAGGGGACTTATCTTTTTTCAGAAGAGATCCGTTATGCGCAAGGATTCGATATAGATTATTATAAAGAATATACCAAGGTTACTATTAATAATCCATGGACGGATAACGAAAAACCTTACAAAGTATATTACTTATTAAAAACAGATTCATTTGAAATTCCGGTTGAAGGTGTAAAAATACTTTCTCCCATTACTTCTATTGCAGTTAACACGTTTTCATATTTTGAATTTTTATCCTTAATTGGGGAATTAGAAACAGTTAAAGGTGTGACCGACGGCTTCAGAATTTACAATCCGGAAATTTTGGATAAACTTGAGAATAATCAAATAATTGATTTGGGTGACCCGTTTAATCCTAACATAGAAAAAACAATTTCACTGAATCCTCAGGCTGTAATAAACTCAGCTTATGCACAAATGGATAATTACAGCGTAAGACTTATTCAGGTCGGATTCCCTGTTATTTACTCCTTGGAATGGATGGAAAAAAGTCCGCTTGCACGTGCTGAATGGATTAAAATGATTGCTGCATTTTATGATAAGAATTCACTTGCCGACTCAATTTTTAATGAAATAGAACAACGTTACCTTGCTATTCAGGACATAGCAAATGGAATTGACAAACAACGTACTGTTATGACAGGTGATATTTTTCAGGGAACATGGTATGTGCCTGGTGGAAAGAGTTTCAACGCTGCCCTTTACAGAGATGCAGGACTCAG
>JAAZCH010000052.1 GCA_012513395.1 Tissierellia bacterium | reverse complement strand
TGTTTTTACCTCTCCTACTAGATTAGCTGTTACATTTTTCATATCTCTTTCTTTAAAATTTGCCATATTCTAATTCTAGCCTCCTCTTTTCTTTTTTGAAATAAAAAAAGCGACTGGACTTGTTTCTTATCCAATCGCTATTATCTATTATATATTTTTATTATAAATTATTTAGTGGGACTTCTTATCCTATTCATATTTACCTCCTTGTTTTAAACATGAAAAAAGACGATAGATTTTTTATATCCATCGTCTAAATTGTTATATAAACCTATTAAACTTTAATTAAGCTCACGATTCTTATATACTTTTATAGATACTATTATTGAAGAAAGATATAGTATAGTAAAAAATAATAGAGAGCCAAAAATAAGTAAATTTATATTATTAAATAGAAACTCCATATTCTTAATTAAAAAATCCTTGAAATAAACTATTATAAAACCTAGAATAGCTATTATAAAGAACATACTTGTCATGATTATTTTTGACTTTCCATAACCATATTTAAAATAAAACGGATATTGACCTGCAATAATCAAATTACTAATAATGAATACTATAGATACTAGATAAATTAATTCCTCAACATTAATTACTTCATTGATTAAAATCGATACAATTCCTGAAAGGATAATAGCAATAATTAAAAATATTAATATAACTAAATTGCTCCAAATGTATCTACCATAGACCACCTTTTTTCTCTCAATTGCAAATGCACCATACAAAGCATCAATGCCTGATTCATCTCCTACCAAGAAAGGATATGAACAATATAGAATAGCAAAAAATTGTGTTAACCCATAAATTGTATAGGTGTTTTTATTAATTAAAGGATAGAAAAGTCCCATGACTAGTATTATTATAAAGTTTTTTAAGGTAAGATATGGATAAATAGATAACATATCAATCTTAATTATTTTACTAATATCTTTCATTTCTTCCCCTCCCATATAAAACCATAATATTTTCTATGCTTGCATTTTCACAAATTATATCAGATGAAATATTGTATTCTTCCTCAGACCTTATTAAAGCCTCAAAAGCAACAGACGATCTTTTACTTCCTAATATTATATTGCTATCAATTTTTTCAAATTCACTAGGACTCCCCTTTATGACCTTGTAGGTATTTAAAAAGTCTTCTTTGCTTTTAAACTCTATCAATTTCCCATCATCAATGAATATAATATAATCAGCTATTGCCTCTAGATCTTGGGTTATATGTGTAGAAAATAAAACTGTATTTTCTTCTTCTTCTACAAACTCTTGTATAATATCAGCAAATTCATCACGACTCCCTGGATCTAAACCACTTGTTGGTTCATCTAAAATAAGTAAATTTGCATTATGGGATAAGGCTATAGATAGCATTAGTTTAATTTTCATTCCCCTTGAAAGATCAGCCACTTTTGACTTTAGTGGAATACCAAATCTCTTTAAAAAGTTGAAGAATCTCTCAGTGTCCCAGTCCTCATAACCTATAGCCATAGCTTTATTAACTATAGTCATATTCCAATCCTTGGCCAATAGTGGTTCATCCATAACAATTCCAGTCCTTTGAAGAAAATCTAATTTTAGATTAGAAGAATCATCTACTAAAATACCACCTTCAAAGTTTATAAAAGAAAGAATAGACTTAATTGTTGTTGTTTTTCCCTGACCATTTTTACCGATAAAACCAGTAATATATCCTTTTGGAATAGCAAAAGAAAGTTCCCCTAACTGAAAATTCTCATATTCTTTTTTTACATCTTTCAAAATAATTTTATTAATCATCAACATCACCCTCATATATAAAATTTATTAGATCACCTAAGTCTTTTTGAGAAACTTTTAGAGATTTAGCAATCTTGACTATTTCTATAATTTTCCCTTCCAAAGCTTTATTTTTTTCCTCTTGTTTCAAATGAGAATTATCTCCTGAAACAAAAGACCCTAACCCTTGTCGAGTCTCTATAAATCCTTCTTCAACCAACTCATCATAGGCCTTTTTTACTGTTAAAATAGAAATTTTTAAATCTCTAGACAAAGATCTAACAGATGGCAATTTTTCACCATCTTTGAGACTCCCTGTTACTATTTCTTCTTTTATGGCTTCCTTAATCTGTTCATAGATGGGAATACTACTATTATTTGAAATTATTATTTTCAAAATTTATTCCTCCTCCCTATGCATAACAGTATATAACAGTGCATAACAGTTTGTCAATAAAATTTTATATGTAAATTAAATATATTATCTTAATTACCTTTTTTCTTGAAGGACTTCTCACCTTAACTTACATATTCTCACCTACAATCTTGTTATTATTGACTCCTTATTGAGCTTTGCCTTACCCTGCCTTTTCATATATTCTTCAACATCAAAGAAGTTCCTATCATCATAATCTTCTAGGAACTTATAATTTTTATGTTTTGTAATATCAAATTTTTCTGATA
>JAAZCH010000402.1 GCA_012513395.1 Tissierellia bacterium | reverse complement strand
GATAATATAAAGTCAAGAAAAATGAATCCCTTTGGTGAATACGACGAATTCGAACTAAAAGAAAGCGAAAAATCCGTCATCTCCCAAGACGAAATGATGAGAGAAGCTATAGAAGAAGCTCAAATGTCCATAGCAACTGAAGATTTTATTATAGAGGAAAAAGAGAAAAGTCTCGGATTATTTGGCAGATTATTTAAAAAATTATTTGGAAAATAAAAATTACAATGGATATTTAGTAACTACTAAACATCCATTGTAATTTTATTTTAAAGTATGTTTTTCCATTTTATATAATGGGTTAAAGACATATGGGCTTGGACAGCTACTAACTCACTAGCATTTTTTATCGCATATTCCAATTCCATAGGTTCATTTATTATATCTAAAACTAGGTCTATACCTTCATCAAATACATTTATTATAGATTTGTCAGCTGATCCTACAATTGCAACTACAGGAAGATTGTATTTTTTTGCAAGTTTAGCAACACCTAAAGGAGCTTTCCCGAAAATAGATTGGCCATCCATTTTACCTTCTCCTGTAAATACTATATCTATGTCCTTTAAAATTTCTTCCATTCCTATCATTTCTAAAATTTTATCGATTCCCCTAGACATTTTAGCATTTCCAAATGCTTGCAAACAAGCTCCCAAACCTCCAGCAGCACCGCTGCCACTGATATTTAATATTTCTTTTTGAAATAAATCTTCTAAAATTTCTCCATAATTCTTCATCCAAGAATCTATTAAATCCAGCTCATCATCCTTTACCCCTTTTTGAGGTCCATATATATAAGTTGCGCCATTTTCACCGCATAAGGGATTTGTAACATCTGAGAGTAAAAATATTTCCACTTCATTTAATCTAGGGTCTAGATTTTTAATGTCAATAGTTTTTAAATCTTTAAGACCAATAGCACCATCTCTTATGGATTTGCCATTCTCATCTAAAAGCCTAGCGCCCAATGCTGAAGCGAGTCCTGAACCACCATCATTTGTAGACGAACCACCTAATCCTATATATATTTTTTTAGCACCAAGATCTAGAGCATGTAAAATCATTTGCCCAAGACCGTAGCTAGACGCACTCAGTGGATCTAGTTCGCATTTATCTAACTTGTCTAAACCAAGAGGAGAAGCAGTTTCTAATATTATACTTTCATCGTTGAGTACACCTAGAGAAGCTTTAGTCGGCTTTCTAAATACGTCATCAACTTCAAACTCCTTAAGAACACCCTGCAAGGCAGTAGTTACAGCAGATACCGTACCTTCTCCACCATCTGCAACAGGTAACTTTTTGACGTTAATGTCATATCCCGTTTTTAAAAAACCTTTCTCCATACTATCTGCAACTTCCATAGATGAAAGGGAGCCCTTAAATGAATCAGAAGCTATTAAAATATTTATAGCTTTCATATTATCCTCCATTAAAGCAAATCTGCTTTTTCCATCTCTTCAATCATACATTCTACACATGTTCCTTCTGAAGCTATACTTGGTCTAATTGGCGACCCAACGTCCATCCCCATTAAATTTGCCATGTCTTTTGTAGCTACTGGGAAGGATGCTCCATCCATACTTAGTCTAACAGGATTTAATTTATACTGATCTTCAAGAGAACCTTGTAAGTTGCCTTCAATATATTTTCTATATATTCCGCATACCAATTCCGGAAAAACATTTGCGGTTGTACAAACAGAACCGCAGCCACCCATAGCTAATGTGGGATAAATTAATGTATCTTTTCCACCAAGCACTGAGAATGCAAAATCTTTAGTCACTCTTATAAATTCTGAAAGTTGAGTTATATCGCCACTGGAATCTTTCATACCTACTATATTAGGTACATCTTTAGCTAAATTATAAACTAAATTTGAAGAAAGCGTATATCCAACTCTACCAGGATTATTATATAATAGCATGGAAAGATTTGGAACCGACTCAGCTATTGACTTGAAATGAAGATAAAGTTCTTTTTCTGTAGGTTTCAAAAACATAGGTTGAATTACTGAAATTCCATCGGCTCCAGCCGTTTCAGCTTTTTTCGCCAATTCTATACATTTTCTTGTTCTTATAGCACCTATACCAAAAAATACAGGAACCCTTCCTCTTGTTTCGTCAACAATTATTTCAAATCCTTTTAGCATATCATCTTCATCAAACATATAAAACTCACCATTCGAACCATATGCTAAAATTCCCGAAACCCCACCATCTATAACATAGTTTACTTGTTTTCTAAGTTTTTCTTCGTGAATTTCTTCATTTTCGTCCACAGGAGTAATAATTGGAACTATTATCCCATTGATATCTATATTACATACAAATCCCATATTTATTCTCCCTACCTTACTAAAGCTGGACGTTTTTTATCAAATTTCCAGTCTTTTATTAAATATTGCATCGCAATAGAATCATCTCTAGCTCCTAATCCCTTTTCGAAGTAAAGTTTATTAGCTGCCACTAATTTTTCTCTATTAATTTTAATTCCTAAGCCTTTGGTAGATTTTGGTACAGATATTTCCCCACCAATTATTTTTGGCGAGTTATCACATAATTCTTGTCCATCTTGCCAGATATAATGAGTATCTGCTGCATTGTATTCCCCTGGAGCAGCAGCTGCTGTATGAGCTACCATTGCTAAAGAGATATCAAAGTGATTATTCGAATGTACACCCCAAGTCATGCCAAAATCATGGCACATTTGTGCAACTCTAACTGAACCACTCATAGTCCAGAAGTGAGGATCTGCTAAAGGAATTGTAACTGATCCTAATTGGACAGAGTGTCTCATTTGTCTCCAATCAGTTGCAACCATATTAGTCGCTGTAGGAAGCCCTGTACGAGATCTAAATTCTGCCATGATTTCTCTTCCAGAAAACCCTTCTTCTGCACCACAGGGATCTTCAACATAAGTTAATATTCCATGCATATCCTTACAAACTTCAACAGCCTCTTCCAACATCCATCCACCATTGGGATCTAAGGTTAT
>JAAZCH010000401.1 GCA_012513395.1 Tissierellia bacterium | reverse complement strand
CCTTCTCGTTTTTTTAGAAAAGTTCATGTAAATCCTGTACCCCATCCTGGGATGGTGATTTTAAATGAAGATTTAGCAAATGAATTGGACTTACAAATTGGAGACGATGCACTAGATATATTTTCTGGAAGGGAATTTCCCAAAGAGGCTTCCTCTATATCCATGGCATATCTTGGTCATCAATTTGGCAATTTAGCTATGCTAGGTGATGGTAGGGCAATTTTAGTCGGCGAACACTTGACAAAAGACAATAAGCGTTTTGATATCCAACTAAAAGGCTCAGGTCGAACTCCTTTTTCAAGAGGCGGTGACGGTAGAGCTGCCATCGGTCCCATGCTCAGGGAATATTTAATATCTGAAGCCATGTATTATTTAGGAATTCCCACCACTCGCTCATTGGCTGTGATAACTACTGGAGAGAAGGTTATTCGGGAAAAAATATTGGAAGGTGCCATTCTCACTCGTGTTGCTAAAAGTCATCTCAGAGTAGGTACTTTTCAATACGCCAACTATCAACAAGATTTGGAAGATTTTAAAAAATTAGCAGATTATGCAATCGCAAGACATTATAGCGAAATAATAAATGAAGATGACAAGTATATAAAATTTTATGAAAAAGTAATCCAAGCCCAAGGCAGTTTAATAGCAAAATGGCAGGCAGTTGGATTTGTCCACGGCGTTATGAATACTGACAATGTGACTATATCAGGAGAAACCATCGACTACGGACCTTGTGCCTTTCTCGACAAATACGATCCAGATGCAGTTTTTTCATCCATCGATCGTTATGGTAGATACGCCTACGGGAACCAACCCCAAATAGGATTTTGGAACTTAGCGAGATTTGGAGAAGCTTTGTTGCCATTAATTCACGAAGATGAAAAAGTTGCATTGGATTTAGTTAACGAAGCTTTGAGTAAATACTCAAGTATTTTCCAAAACTATTATTATGAAGAAATGGCTAAGAAAATAGGTATTGAACAATTTAAATCTGAAGATATAGATCTAATAGATGAGCTTTTAAGTTTTTTAAAAGAAAATGAAAGGGATTATACGAATTTCTTTTTGGATTTGACTTTTGGAAATTTTGAAAGTGAAGCATATAAAACAGGATCATTTCTCACTTGGAAAGAAAAATGGGAAGACAGACTAAAAGAAGAAAATAAATCTCAAAATGAATTGCTGGAGTATATGAAAAACCACAATCCCGCTTTAATACCTAGAAATTACTGGGTAGAAAGAGCATTGAAGTTGGTAGAAGATGAGGGGGATTTTTCAGATTTCAATAGATTATTGGAAGCTTTAAAGGAACCCTTCGCTCATGAGAGTTATCAAGAATTTTATAGAGTAGTTCCCGACAATATGGAGTACGTCACCTATTGTGGAACATAAAGAGATCTTATGTGGTCATAAGATCTCTACTTTTTTATAAATTCCTGGTACGGTCCAGGAATTCCTATATAAACTTTGGTGATTTTTCCGGATATTCTAGTATTTTTTAGACAAATCTTTTCTTCGTGTATAGCTATAGTTTCGTGGGCAAAAATAGATGCACCTTGAATATTTCCAGTATTTGCATCCATGCCTGAAGGAATGTCTATGGAAACTATCAAATGCCCGTATTTATTAATGGTGTTTATAGTTTCCTTGCAAATTCCTACGATTTCCCTATCCAATCCGATTCCGAAAATAGCGTCCACTACTACCTCTTTTTCTTTTAAGGATTTAGTCAATCTAACCAAATCTTCAGTTTCATTTATGTAGTAGATGTTTCTAGTCATTCGTTCTAAGATTTCTAAATTTTTCTTGGCATCAGGTGTTCTCGCCTCTTGGATTATAAATACGTCTACTTCTTTGTTATTTAAAATCAGATGTCTAGCCACAGCCAGCCCATCTCCACCGTTATTTCCACTACCACACACTACTGTATAAGAATTATAACGCTTTATGTGATTGAATACTGCCATGGCTGCATTTTCCATAAGAATAAGGGAATCAATACCGAAGTCTTCTATGGCTCTTTTATCTAACTTCTCCATGCTTTCTTTTGTAATAGTCATAATTTTACCTCATTTTAATTTTGTTTTTCCGGATTATAATCTCTATTTTCACTTTCTCCTAAGTATTTTAAAGTCTCTTTAAAAATACTTTCCCCATCTTTAATTAAAATATCGGGTTTGACGCCTTCTCTTGTAATATCGTTTCCATTCTTATCAATCATTTTACCCAATTTGTACTGAAATAATAATCCCGAATTAGGCAAAATGCTAAGCCTTGGATATCCTAAGCCGTCTAGAGGATTACCCGAAGTGGGTCTACCTACAACAGTGGCAAATCCAGTTTCCTTGCAAAACATCGCAAAATTTTCTAAAGCATTTGCGGAATTTTCATCTACTAACAAGTATATATCTCCCTTGAAGTCTATTGGTCTTTCCGGCATGACCTTTGTATTTAAATAAATGAGATTTCCATTTGGAATTTCTTCAGCATTCAATTCCAATTTTTGGATTCTGCTTTTTGCAATCTCGCCATCTCTCGTCAAAACTTTTAAATTAAGATTTTTCTCTTGAGTAATTAATGGCGCCACTATATGCCTGATCCAATAATCATTACTCTCACTGAATTTGTCATCTAATTTTAAAATAATATTTTTAATACTTTTAAAATCATTAGAGTAAAATCCAGAGATATCATCTTTATATGTCAGACTATCTAGAATTTGGCTAGGATTTTTAACATCTAACACAAAAGTATCCTTGGAATGTTGATACCACGTAGAGCCGCCCCTATCTTCGGAAAAATCCTGTCTAATTCTAAAGTATTTTATCAAATTATCCATTTCCAAATAAAAATATGTCTTTTCAGGTTTATCAGAATTTATTGCATCAGAAAAATTAGAGTAGTAATTTTCATTGCTAATTTTTCTGTATATATTTAGTTTGTTCATGGCAGAGTAATATTCTTTAGAAACTAAATCTAAATTTCCAATGTTTTTGTATTCATTTAAATTATCTTTTACAATCAAATAGAATTTTCTTATATTTATTTT
>JAAZCH010000400.1 GCA_012513395.1 Tissierellia bacterium | reverse complement strand
ATATTAGAGACGTTGAATACGCGGTACCACCCTATTTATCCATCAAAAATTGACGGATCACTTAAGTGCAAAGTAACGCTTAGCTAACGTATAGTTTTTAGTCTATATGCTCCGGAACGAGAAATATCTTCAGTACATTATCGCCTTCCACCAAACGGCGACTCTCTATAAACTACATCGGATATGCTTTCCTTCAAAACAATATTAAGACATATTCTATAAAAAATTTAAACTAAAGTCAAGGGTAATTTTCAAAATATTTAATTTAATATAGATTTTACACTATTTCTAAATAAAATATCCTCGAAATTCTCGCTAAACTCGAAGTTTAAACTAAAGTGTAATTATAAAAGTTGGTGCTCGAAGTCTTCAATTTCTTCAGGCGTAAGTAATTTTTCTTTTTGTTCCCCTTCCCAATGAACAAGCAGTGCGATGGCAATTCTAATTATTACCAGTCCGCCAACTTGAATAAGTTTTGTAAAGGAATCGGCTGTCAAAGTCTTCAAAATCTCTGCTGCCAAAAATATTTCCAGTGCAGTAGAAAGACCGCCATTTAAAATTAAATCCTTTTGAGCCAATAGGAAGTCGAATTTTTCAACAAATATCAATTTCAAAAAGCTCTTGCCTACAGCATAAATTACTACAAATAACCCCATAAATTCTATAATGGTAGCGACATTTTCCACTACCTTAACGAATAGATCGTGCAATTTAATCCCCCTCTTAAGTGATAATAACTTGATTATAGCATAAATCCATTTGAATTCCAAAAAATTGTAACCTAATATTAACCTAAAGACCATAGCTTACATGATACAATAATAACGGTGATAAAATGAAAAAGAAAACAGTTACATTAATAATAGCATTCATCATGTTGATGACAAGTATCTCCATGGCAGCACCAAATGCTGAAGCCATAGGAAGTTTACAAAGACTTACACTAAATGGAAAAGATACGGGAATTATAGGATTTAATATAGCAGATTATAATTATTATCGCTTAAGGGACTTGGCAAAAACTTTAAAGACGGAAAATTTCAATTTCAGTCTTTGGGGAGACGACAAAGAAATTAAAGTGAATAAAAATGAAAGATACGACGAAGGCGAAACTTATCCTTTGGTAAATACTCCAGGCATGAAAAAGACAGCGGTTTCAAAAACCATGAAACTTCAAGTCACCAATGGAGGAGAAGTACAAACTCATCAAGTTAATGTGTACAACATCGACGGCTATAATTATTTTAAGTTAAGAGATGTGGGAAAATTATTGGAGTTTGAGGTGGAATATCACGAAGAAAAAAACGAAGCCCAAATTTTTGCGAAGGCAAATAATTTAGAAACCCCAGCGCCAGTTACTACACCAGGTACAACGGGCAGAGTAATTTTAGGAAATGAAAGAATCCTAACGGACTTTGAACATCTTATAAAAGGAAAAAAACTAGGATTAATTACTAACCAAACAGGAATCGATTCCAAAGGGCTCAGAACTGTAGATAAGCTAGTCAATTATCCTTACGGAGAGCTGTTAGCCATCTATTCACCAGAACACGGACTAGATGGAAAGAGGAAAGCTGGAGCCTATGTGGAAAGTTATACGGATACGGAATTAAAACTCCCCGTCTATAGCTTGTATGGAGCGACGAGAGAACCTAGCAAGGAAATGCTAAAGGGAATCGACGTCCTCATCTTCGATATCCAAGACATCGGATCACGAACATACACCTACGTATCCACTATGAATTACGCCATGAAAGCAGCGAAAAAAGAAGGCATCACTTTTGTGGTTTTAGATAGACCAAATCCTCTAGGAGGAGAAATCGTAGAAGGCTATATGCTAGAAGACAAATACAAAACCTTCGTCGGAGTGGACAATATGCCTATGGCCCACGGCATGACGGCAGGAGAGCTTGCGAAATATTACAATAGAAACATCGGAGCAAATCTCGAAGTAGTTCCTATGCAAAACTGGAACAGAAATATGATATGGCAAGACACAGGACTGCCCTTCGCCCAAACCAGCCCCAATATTCCAAACCTAGAATCCGCCTTTAACTATATGGCAGCAGGAATCGGAGACGGAACAGGAGTAGTCCAGGGAGATAAATTCACCTGGGTAGGGGGAAAAGGAATAGACTCAAATGAATTCGCAAGAAGATTAAACGCATACAATCTTCCAGGAATAAAATTCACTCCAGAGAACAAGGATGACAAAGGCGGAGTTAGACTTAGGATAACTAACTATCACCTTTTCAATCCACAAAAAACTGGAACTTACGTTTTAGCCACTGCTAACCAAATAGCAGAGATAAAAATTCCATCAGAAACAAACGGTGTCATTCCCATGTTTGAAAAAATTCACGGCAGTGCAAAAATGGGAAATGCCCTGAGACGAAAACTTAGTCCAGAAGAAATAGTAAGAGAATACCAAAACGAACTAGAACAATTTAAAAATTTGCGAAAACAATATTTAATATACAACTAAGACAAAATCCAAGAGAGAAATCTTTCTTGGATTTTTATTTGCTATAATGTCAGAAAAGAGATTTCATTACGAATAGATGGGTGACAGGAGGTGCTCAGTGGAAGATAGAGATATTTATGAAATTATGAAAATAGATAAGAACCAAGGGATGAAAATTATTCTAGATAAATACACAGGGCTAGTCTATCATATCGTAAAAAATCGAGTTTATAATTATTCTGAAGTAGAGGACGTGACCTCGGAAATTTTTATTGAATTATATGAAAAATGGGACAAGCTAGATTCAGACAAAGGCACGATAAAATCTTTTATAGGAACTTTGGCCACGAGAAGGGCTATTGATTGGATAAGAAAGCAAAAAGATGAAGTTCCATTGGAAGTAGAAATTTTATCAGATGAAATCGACATTCTAAATGACTTAATAGAAAAGGAAGAAAAGAAAACTATCTTGGAATTACTAAATAATTTAAAAGAACCAGATAAAACTTTTGTAATCAGCAGATACTTTCTTAAAATTCCATCGGCAGAACTGGCAGCGAACTACGATATGAATCCCAACACAATAGACAAACGAATATCCAGAGCCATAGAAACTTTAAGAGATATGTGGAAGGAGAGGGTTCTATGAAAAGAGATGAATTTTTAGAAAGTTTAACAGAAGAAGAAATGGATAAACTGATTGAAGATATAGACGAAAGCAAATTTGAAATAGATGAATTTACCAAAAAGAGAATTGAAAAAGATGTATTGGGAAAGATAAATAAGAAAAAGAAAAACAAACTTTGGAAATTTGTAGGAATTGCAGCAGGAATTATCTTGCTTGTAGGCTTATTTAATCCAACAGTTTTAGCTTATATGAAAGAATTGCTTTACTTCGTACCTGGAGTGGGAGTAGTGGAAAATAGTACTTCAGAAATATATATGGGGGATAATATTCAAGTGACCAAAGGTGAAGAACTCTTATTATCAAAGCCCATAATTACAGCAGACGAAAAGGGATTGCAACTTATAATATTTGTTAAATCCGACGTAGAAGCAAGAAGAACAGAATCTTATGACCCAATAACAAAATTTATTGTTAGAATAAATGGAATAGACAATAATATTAATTATGCAGGATATTCAGGCGGTGGTAGTGAAAGAGAGTATTATTATTCGATTTACTTCGATGAAAAAACAGACGTAGGAGATAAAATAGAATTTGTAAATGAGGATTTCGGCATAGAAATTGTTGCAACGTTGAACAAATTAGAAGCTGCAAATGTAGATGACATTCCAAAAACAAGTGTATATAAATCTACTATCTTTGCAAATCCTATTAAAACTGAAGACGGATACGACATCTATTTGTTTGGAACTAGCGAAGAATATACGACAGAAAGTTTTAACCATATGTATCAATCCAGAGATGATATGTATTTCTTAAAAGAAAATGGAGAGAAGGTAAAAGTAATTCCACCAGATGGATACGGCTCTGATATGATGCCGCCACTAAAAATAAACGGAAATCCTGGGAAAGGCGAATTGGTATTTGACGAATTAGTATTTTCAACAAATGATACAATAAGCTACAAATATAAATTGCCAAATAAATCCAAAACTATTGAACCAAATGAAACTATCCAATATGGGGAAACTGAAATCAACATAGACAGAATATATTGGGACAAAGAAAATAGCAGCTACGCAATAGATTTTTCTTGGACTCCAAACAACAACCCAAAATTATTCGATCCAATTGGGAAGCTATTTAACGGTGTAAGCTACGCCACTTGGAATCACGAAGAAGGCACAGCTACTATAGGAATAGACCAATCCAAGGCATTTGTGAACAGAGGAAAGTTCACATTAAGAAATCCTGAATATATTTACGAAGGCGAATACAAAATTCCTCTTAATTTAGAATAAATTGTAACGGTCAAAAATTTGTAGTTGTGGCTTTGTAAGCTACCTAAACGAAATGTTTCTATTTAAAAATTAACCTACAAAATCCAATATTATGGAAATTGTAGGTTAATTTTTTCAAGGGATTTACTTAAAGTTATGATTTATCTTTTTTAAATCTTTCAATACTTTCCATTTTTCTAGATTATTATATCTTAAAATTGTATCTAAGAATTATTTCTTTTGAAGATATTTTAAAAAATCAGCACAAATGCTATACTTAGGTTATGAAATTTGCACTTTTTAATTTTGGGGGATGTAATGAGTATATTAACTGTTAAAAATTTAAGTCATAGTTATGGCGGTAGAGAAATTTTAAAAGATGTCAACTTTAGACTTTTAAAAGGAGAGCATGTAGGTCTTGTGGGTCCTAATGGCGAAGGCAAATCATCCTTTATGAATATAATTACGGGAAAATTAATACCTGAAGATGGATATATCGAATGGGCTAAGAGAGTAAAGGTTGGATATTTAGATCAACACGCTACTTATCCTGGAGATACCACTGTGGAAGATATTTTAAAGGACGCCTTTGTTCACCTTTTTGATATTGAGGAAGAAATAAATGAGATCTATGCTAAGATGGGCGACGACGATGCCAATATCGATGAGTTAATGGAGGAAGTGGGGCTTTTGCAAACTATGCTGGAGCAACACGATTTTTATATGATAGACTCCAAAGTGGACGAGGTTTCTCGCGCTTTTGGAATCGACGATATACTTCAAAAATCCTTCGACTCCCTTTCAGGAGGGCAAAGATCTAAGATTTTGCTTTGTAAATTGCTTTTGGAAAAGCCTGATATCTTGCTATTGGACGAGCCTACTAACTATCTAGATGAGGAGCATATAAATTGGCTGAGAAGATATTTACAAGAATACGAAAATGCATTTTTGTTAATCTCCCATGATATTGCATTTTTAAATTCAGTTATCAATTTGATCTATCATGTGGAGAACAAAGAACTGAATAGGTATGTAGGGGATTATTCTGAATTTGAAAGACTCAAAGAAATTAAAGACAGACAAATGGAATCGGCATATAAAAGGCAACAACAAGAAATCGCCGACTTAGAAGATTTTGTCCAAAGGAACAAGGCAAGAATAGCCACGAGAAATATGGCCATGTCTAGACAAAAAAAGCTAGACAAGATGGAAATAATTGAGCTGACCAAAGAAAAGCCAAAACCAGAATTTAGATTTTTAGAAACAGGTGGAGCCAGCAGAATAATTTTTGAAACTGAGAATTTAGTAATCGGATACGATAAAGACAGGCCGATTTCCAAACCACTTAATTTGAGAATGGAAAGGGGACAGCGAATTGCAATCACAGGAGCCAATGGACTGGGTAAATCTACTTTGGTAAAAACTCTATTAGGCCATATAAAACCCTTAAGTGGAAGGATAGAAAACGGACAGAATATAGAAGTGGGATATTTTGAACAAGAAGAGGATTACGCCGATAAGAAAACTGTAATCGAAGAAATGTGGGAAGTATTTCCCAGCTGGAATCAGGCACAAATACGAGGAGCTCTTGCGAAGTGTGGACTTATGACTGCGCAAATCGAATCTCTCATCAAGGTACTGAGCGGAGGGGAACAAGCAAAGGTAAGGCTTTGTAAAATTCTAAACGTCCCCACTAATATCTTGATGCTAGATGAGCCGACTAACCATTTGGATCCCGATGCGAAAGAGGAATTAAAACGCGCTTTGAAACAATACAAGGGGGGAATATTTTTAATTAGCCACGAAAGAGAATTTTATGAAGAAGTGGCGACTGATATTTGGAATATGGAAGATTTTTCCTTGTTAGGCTGATGAAAACTCTAACTGTAGACAAATATAATTATATCGACTATTGACAATTAATAGATTTGGATATAAAATATATTTGTCTTCAGGGCGAGGTGTAATTCCTCACCGGCGGTGATAGTCCGCGAATTCGTAAGCGAATCGATTCGGTGTAATTCCGAAACCGACAGTAAAGTCTGGATGGAAGGAGATTAAATATTTATAATCTTTTTTTGCCTGAGATATATTAGGGCAATTTTTTTAGCCCAATTATCGGAGGTTATTATGAATAATGTATCAGCTAGTAGTTTAAGAACTAGGTATTTGGTAAGAGTAGGTGTGCTGGGAGCGCTGGGATTTGCACTTATGTTTTTGGATATGCCCTTGGCATTTATAGCGCCGCCATTTATGAAACTGGATCTGTCAGATGTACCTGCGCTAATTTCAGGGTTCGCCATGGGACCTACTTACGGAATCTTAGTTCAATTAGTAAAAAACATTTTGAATCTTTCCAAGACGTCCACAGGTGGCGTAGGAGAGCTGTCTAATTTTATCGTAGGTTCTGGTTTTGTATTGGTATCTAGTTTGTTTTATAAAAGAGATAGATCTATGAAATCAGCATTAATAGGTGTTATTTTTGGAGTGATGACCATGTCTGCACTGGCTATGGCATCTAATTATTTTGTAGTATTTCCTCTTTATGCAAAATTGATGATTCCTATGGAAACTATAATCAATATGGGAAAAGCAGTAAATCCCAATATCGATTCTTTGGGCAAAATGATGTTACTATCAGTGCTTCCTTTTAATATTATTAAGGGAGCTATCAATGGTTTGGTGACATTTATGGTGTACAAAAAAGTGAGAAAATATCTATAAATTTTAAAGCAAGAATCAGATTCTTGCTTTTTTATT
>JAAZCH010000399.1 GCA_012513395.1 Tissierellia bacterium | reverse complement strand
TCAGTTTTTATACTTTTTAATATAAAAATCTTTTTATGTTTAATACCTTTGGAATACGCCCCTACATTAAATTGTCAATTTATATAAATCGTTTAAATCTTTTTCAGAAATATTTTCGCTTTTTTCGTCCATAAATATTTCTCCTTCTTTGAGCATAATCACTCTATCTGTATATTCCACAGCATCTTTCATATTGTGGGTTATCATAATGGTAGTTATGTTTTTTTCTTCTATTAAATTTTTCGTCTTGTTCATAACCACCCTAGAAGTTTTGGGATCGAGGGAGGCTGTGTGTTCGTCTAAAAGTAAAAGTTTGGGATGTTTCATACTTGCCATTACCAAGGAAAGGGATTGGCGTTGCCCTCCCGACAGTAGGGAAACTTTGCTTTCTAACATATCTTCTAGTCCTAGATTAAGGGGTCTTAACAAATCTTTGCAGTATTCAATTCTGTCTTTTTTTATTAAAAATTTCAAGTTGAATTTCCCCCCTTTATTGTCTGCTAGTGCCATATTCTCCAATATGGTAAGAGAGGGGCTTACCCCCTTGGAGGGGTCTTGATGGACTCTGCCAAAGTATTTGGATCTTTGCCTTTCACTTAATTTTACGAGATCTTCTCCGTCAATTTTAATACTGCCCCCGTCGCTTTCTAGATTTCCGCCGATTAAGTTTAATAGGGTAGATTTTCCACATCCGTTGGATCCTATTATCGCAGTTGATGTGTTGTTTTCTATGGTTAAATTAAAGTTTTTAAATACGTTATTTTCAAAGGGAGTTCCCTTGTTAAATCCCTTTTTCAAGTTTTTTATCTCTAACATCTTTGCTCTCTCCTAGTAGTTGGTTTTTGATGTGAATATACGAATTGTTATAAGCTATAAATCCTATTACGATAATTCCGTTTATAAGTTTCAAATCGTGGGGACTTAGTCCTGCTTCGATTGCAAGGGTTCCAATATCTTTGTAGACTATGGCTCCCATAATTGCCCTTGAGGTTCCGGAAATATTTCTACCTCTAAAAAGGGTGTCTCCTATTATGATAGATGCCAAAGCGATTACCAAAACCCCCAGTCCCATTTGGGTGTCTCCGAATTTAAGGGACTGGGCAAATAGACTGCCTGATAAAGCCACTAGTCCATTTGCCATTCCCAATCCTATAATTCTGTATTTATTTGCACTTTCTCCCAATGCACTAACTAATGTTTCGTTGTCTCCTGTGGTTATTAGCATATAGCCCATTTTCGTTTTAAAAAATCTATCCAAAATTAATTTCAACAGCACGACTATAATTAGCAAAATTACTATTTTGTTGAGATAAGAGTTTCCTAGGTCTATTAACGTAAAGATGTTTTTGGATTTAGTAAAGGGCACGTTTGGTTTTCCGTTTAGTCTCAAATTTATGGAGTACATCATTGTCATAGTGAGTATGCCTGCAAGAAGTTCCATAATTTTAAGTTTGATTGCCAAAATTGCGGAAAACATACCGGGGATTACTCCCAAAATCGTAGCCAATATCGTGGCAAGAATCGGATTTACGCCTCTTAAAATTAAACTCGCCGTCAGTAAAGCGCCAAAGGGAAAGCTTCCCTCAACCGTTAGGTCTGGAGTATTTAATATTTTAAAACTTATAAACAGTCCCATAGCCAAAATGGCGTATATAAGACCTTGTTCCAATGT
>JAAZCH010000398.1 GCA_012513395.1 Tissierellia bacterium | reverse complement strand
TTGGAAAAACTCGCCCATTTTTCATATCTGCATTACCTTGAACAAGAATGTGGTCAGTAGGATTTTCTGTATAGTTTTCAGAATTAGGAGACTGTCCCATAGTGATTTTTGCTAATTCACCCAGCCTACGCTGTTCCCAAGCATTCGCTCATTTTTCTTCATCCCACAATTTTTTAGCGTTTTAAATAAACATTACTGCCTGCATAATATTGCTATTCCACCCTTAATTAAATTTCCGCTTTACTTCTGCCATCCATTTAGGAAGTGCTTTAATTAAATTCATGTTATGTCTCAATTTATTACCAGCACTTTGATTTTTTGCTTTTTCAAAGTCAACACTGCCAGTTATATCTTCAATATATGGTATGACATTCGCATTAGAAAGTGAGTAGACTAATAAAGAACGGCTTAGTACCTCCCCATCAATTCCCCATTCCTCAGCAAAAGAAGCAACAAGAATACACTCTTTACCCTTACACCAATTCTCAAAAGCTTCATCAAAATTAACACCTGTAGGAATATTTCCTGCTACAAGCTCTGTATCAACGAATTCTTTGAGTAAGTTTGCTTGTTCGTATTCTCCCATATTGCTAAGTTCCTGGATTTGTTCATAAATGATGCGTAAAGTTTCGCTATCGACCGTTTGTACTTTTCCTTTCGAACTCACTTTCTCACCAATTAAACTCAGAATATGAGCAGCGTCAATCACCTGTGTCCCCTGTAGCTTAGTTTTACCAGCTAATGGTCTGATTTCTACAGGCGGTACTCCACCATCAGTAGGAGGGAAGAGATTTTTGTATGCTCCGATGTACTGCAACCACCTATGTTCATCTAAACCAAAAGCATCATTATCCCATTTATATTCATAATACTGCTGAACAAAATTAAGCTGATCCAAAGCATCAAGAAATGCGAACTTAAATGCCTCTTTTCCTTCCTCATCATCCCGAAGACTTGCCCATTCGGTTGGATCTTCTAATGTTGATATGAGCACATCCATTTTGATTTTTAATTTCTTAACTGCAGTTTCGTATAAATCAACAATTGCCGGACTACTACTGCCACCACTGCCATAGAGTTTGAGTGCAGTATTAACCATTTCTTCTGTGATTCTCGGATACTGGAAGTTAATAATTGTTCCAAACTCCTTATTTGAGCCAAAGACACGATTTGTACGGGAGTATGCTTGAATAAGTTCTTGTAATTCCAAACGTCTATCCACATATAAAGTATTCAAGTATTTTGAATCATAACCAGTCTGCAATTGCTTTGCTACAATAACAAAATCAATATTCTTTTGGTTTCGACCACTACCACCTCGTGTTGCCCTCTCCACAATATCCTCGAAGTAGGCATCTTCTCCACGTTTTTTATCTCCTGCAATAAATTCAATACCAGTGAACTCAGCATAATCTTGAAACATTTCTTTAGCTACTTCTGTAGCAACATTTTCCGAATCATTTTCATTACCAAAACTAAAAGTCATTGCTATGTTTGGTTTTATATCTGTTTCTTTAAATTTTTCTTCAATTTGTTTTTTAAATTCACGGTAATAAGCAATAGCTCGAGGTTTGTAAGCAGCCGTTAATATTGCATTGAACTCTCCTTGCTGAGATTGATCTTGCCAGTTATCCAGAATTTCAGTTACCACTCTAGGAATATGTGTTTCATCTTGATAGACAAGAATTCCCTCTTTCACTGCATTTTCTTCTACTTGAAGTTCTGAAAAGCCTTGAACAAGACGAGCTATTTCTTTGTCTGATAAATCGGGTTTGTCTGCTTTTATTTTATCTGCAAGTTGTTCCCTGAGGTCTTCGTAGCTACGAAATTCTCCTGTATTTACATAATCAATATGAAAACCGAGGACATTCCCATCTCTGATTGCTTCATCAATTGTATAGGTGTGAAGTTCTGGACCAAACAATTTTTCGGTCGTGTTGATGACCTCACTCTTTTCATTAAATTTTCCTTTTATGTTATTTTCATCAAAGAGCGGAGTCCCTGTGAAACCATAGAAAAGTCCATTCTTTTTGAAGTATCTTTTGATGTCTCCCATCATTTGACCCATGGTTGTTCTATGGGCTTCATCCACGATAAATACTATCTTTTTATTAGCCAAACTATCATCGTGTCCTTCTACTAGCTCTTTCACTAAAGAACTCAGCTTAAAAGTTGTAGTAACAACAATGCCTGTTTTTGGAGATTTCATCTGCGTTCTTAGTTTATATGTTGACTTTGTTTCATCAACATCCACAGGTTCATAAGCAGCATAGGCTTTGAAGTTTTTGCTTGTACGATTATCAAGTTCTCTCCTGTCTACCAAAAAGACAACTTTATCAAATCCTGCACGAGTAGAAAGAAATAGTGCTGTCTTGAAACTGGTAATGGTTTTCCCGGACCCTGT
>JAAZCH010000397.1 GCA_012513395.1 Tissierellia bacterium | reverse complement strand
TTTAGAAAAAAACTGGAAGCAGCAGTTCCAGAGATGAAAGTCCACGTAATGCACGAGGACATCTTCAACTCCATGCATAGAATTTAAGGGGGATTAGAATTGTTAAACACTGTAGATATCATGGAAACTATAAACATGATAGACGAAGAAAATTTAGACATTCGAACCATAACCATGGGCATATCCCTATTTGACTGTATGGATTCTGACATCGATGTATCCTGCAAAAAGGTTTATGATAAGATTTATAATTGCGCAAAGGATTTGGTAAAAACTGGAGAAGAAATCGAAGCGAAATATGGAATTCCCATTGTAAATAAAAGAATTTCAGTAACTCCAATCTCCATGTTAGTAGGAGCCTCTGGAGGAGATCCACTAAAATACGCATATACCTTGGACAAAGTAGCTAAGGACGTGGGAGTAAACTTCATCGGTGGGTATTCAGCTTTGGTTCAAAAAGGATTTTCAGCTGGAACCAAGGAGCTAATTCAATCCATTCCCGAAGCTTTAAAAAATACTGATTGCCTGTGTGCATCAGTTAATATTGGATCCACTAGGGCAGGAATAAATATGGATGCTGTAAAGATGATGGGAGAAATCGTAAAGGAATGTGCCGAACTTACGAAAGAGGAACAGTGCGTGGGAGCTACGAAGCTGGTAGTGTTTTGTAACGCGGTGGAAGATAATCCATTTATGGCAGGAGCATTTCACGGTATGGGAGAAGCGGATTGCGTAATCAACGTGGGAGTGTCAGGACCAGGAGTAGTCAGGGCAGCTCTTTCTAAACTTCCCAAGGATGCGCCCATAGATGAAATAGCAGATGTCATCAAAAGAACAGCATTTAAAATAACTAGAATGGGACAGCTCGTAGGTTCAGATGCTTCTAGACAATTAAACGTACCTTTTGGGATTGTGGACTTGTCTTTAGCGCCTACACCGGCAATAGGAGATTCAGTTGCACATATACTAGAAGAGATGGGACTGGAAAAAGTAGGATCCCACGGAACTATAGCCACCCTTGCGCTACTTAACGACGC
Source organism: Tissierellia bacterium (assembly GCA_012513395.1). Next base: position 716 of record JAAZCH010000397.1, on the reverse strand, counting down.
GGTTAAAAAGGGCGGAGTCATGGCATCTTCCCATGTAGGAGGACTTTCAGGTGCATTTATACCAGTTACCGAAGATACAGGTATGACGGAAGCAGCATCAGATGGGACTTTGACTTTTGATACTTTAACGGCTATGACGTCAGTTTGTTCAGTTGGATTGGATATGATAATAGTACCTGGCGACACTACGCCAGAAGTTATCAGCGCCATAATCGCAGACGAAGCGGCTATAGGAATGATAAATTCCAAGACCACAGCAGTAAGACTAATTCCTGCAATAGGTTATAAGGCAGGAGAAGAGTTGGACTTCGGTGGACTATTTGGAAAAGGTACTATAATGAAATTAAACACAAAATCTCCAGAGATTTTTATCAATCGAGGGGGAAGAATTCCAGCTCCTATACAAAGTTTGAAAAACTAAATTTTTTAATTAGAAAATATATCCTCCAAAGCCTTATGCTATAATTGCATAAGGTTAGGAGGTATTTTTATGGAAAAAATCATCGTATTATTTGAAGTAAAACCTACAAAAGAAGGCGCAGCTAAATATTTGGAACTCGCAGCTATGCTAAAGCCAATGCTAGAAGAAATTCCTGGATTTATCAGTGCAGAAAGATTTATGAGTATAAACGAAGAAGGAAAAATTCTCTCTATGAATATTTGGGAAGACGAAAAAGCTTTAGAGGAGTGGAGAAACGTCGTAGAACATCGCATGG
>JAAZCH010000396.1 GCA_012513395.1 Tissierellia bacterium | reverse complement strand
TCCCTACATTAAGTCTATGTGATTAGAGTTACCAAGTAAACACAAAATAACAAATAACCACAAGGGTTTTTGCTATGCCTGCTGTGCCAAAAATCCTTGTGGTTTTGTAGCTATGCTGTATAATAATTTATTTTATCATATAATAATAGTAGAATAACGTAGTCCTCAAAGGACTTAGGCTAGTCAACTAGAGCTTGCAAGCTCCCACTTCTATAAGTGGTGGGTAGTTGACAAACACATATCAACACTTTCCATTATACTATATTTATTTAGTTGCGTCGCATTTATAGTCTAAAGCGCAGCTAAAATTTCAGTTTTTTCATCCTCTGTCAACGCAGGATACTCCAATAAAATTTCTTCTGCTGTCTTTCCTTCATACTGCATCCGCCTATTTACAACGCGAACAAAGATATTTTTCTTCCAAAGAGGCATCACATTCCACCTCCCAAGATTGCCGCTATAGCCATTTCAAGGTCGGCTACTTGTTGCTGTAAAGCTTCATTTTGTGCTTTTAACTCCGTATTTTCGGCTTCCAGATTATTTACTTTAACCGATAAAGGTTGCTCAAATACGGGATAGTTAAAGAGCAGGTTACCCGTTTGCACGTCCACTCTTACTGAATTAGCAGTTTGGAAGTCACTGCTGTATTGGCCGTACTCTAATTCGATAACGTCTACAGATTCAGGATTATATATAGATAGAACTTCGTACATGGCAAAATCTTGTTCCTTGGTTGTCGCTATCCCGCTAAACTTTTCGGGAGTAATTAATATTACATCTCCGGTTAATTTTTCATAGTATATTTTTCTTCCTATTTGCATGTAAAAAACCTCCTTGTATTTAATACTATACTGTCTTTTTCCCTATGACCAGGGACAATAATTATTCTCATGCTTTTCCCTCTTTATTATTACTTTGTAAAAGTAACCAATGCAGGAGAAAAGTTCGTTGCAAACAAAATGGAAAAGCTCGTAACATTAAGATAACCCGTAAAAGTCTTAGCCCAGACTTGAAGTAAATCATTTGGATTTACCGCAACAGAATCAACAGAAAAAGTTTGCTCTGTGCTACTAATTTGTAGTTCCCATGTCAAATTTACTCCGTTTTTTCTAAACATTAATTTAGTCATGGTACCCCCACCAGAATGGTAAGCCGTAGCTTCGAGTCTAACTGTTCCTGCTTTTTTTATTTGTGCTTCTTTCATTAAAACCCAATCGGTGGTGGTGGAGGAACTAAGGTATGCACTCGTGGTAGATTGATACTGTAGGATGGGAGCGGATGAAATTGTAAAAGTATAGTCACCCTCATAGGTTCCAATCTTACCCCACATATTAACGCCTTTTCGGATATTCTGTTCAATAAAATTTGGACTTCCTTGGATTATCTGCGACCCAGCCAAATACTGCCCCGCAGCTATAATCTGGTCAGTTGTACTCGGCGTAATCGTCGCCGCACCTTTAGTTGGAATAGACTGCGTTACCTGCCCTGAACCATTGTGGTATCCTTCGGGAATTGTGTATGTGCCGTTAATGGTAAGAGAATGACTAACAGCACCCCTGTTAGGCATGGTTCCCGTAATTTCGCCAGCATCCGTAGTAGCAGTTTTACCAGAGAGAAGGTCGGATGCTGTTGCGTTCCCGCTTGCCCCTTCACCCTGTAATATAAAATTTACGCCATTCCACCTAACCGTATAAATTGCGTCCTTTGTAAGAGTTGTAAATAAATTCCCATTGGGTTTT
>JAAZCH010000395.1 GCA_012513395.1 Tissierellia bacterium | reverse complement strand
CCATGGAGTAGAAGGAGCAGGTCTTCCGATAGGCGCTCTTCCTTCCCCACCACCGTGAGGGTGATCAACAGGGTTCATTGCAGATCCTCTAACTGTAGGTCTAATTCCCATATGTCTGCTTCTTCCAGCTTTACCAATTGTAACTAGTTCGTGGGATGCATTTCCTACCTCACCAACTGTAGCTCTACAATCCATTAAAACCATTCTCATTTCGCCTGATGGTAATCTTAAAGTAGCATATCTTCCCTCTTTAGCCACTAATTGTGCTGAAGTACCAGCACTTCTAGCTAATTGGCCGCCTCTACCTACCATTAGTTCTACGTTATGAACTGTAGTACCTACTGGAATGTTTCTAAGTGGTAGAGCATTTCCTACTTTAATATCTGCAGTTGGGCCAGATTCGATTTCGTCTCCAACTTTTAGTCCTTCAGGAGCTAAGATATATCTTTTTTCTCCATCTAGATAGTTTATCAAAGCGATATTAGAAGTTCTGTTTGGATCGTATTCAATTGATGCTACTCTTCCTGGAATATCGTCTTTATTTCTTTTAAAATCTATAATTCTATATTTTCTTTTAGCGCCGCCACCATGGTGACGAACTGTAATTCGTCCTTGGAAGTTTCTTCCAGCTTTTTTCTTTAGAGGAGCAGTTAAACTTTTTTCTGGTTTAACTTTTGTTATCTCTTCAAAAGAAAGTACTGACATATTTCTTCTACCAGGAGTCGTTGCTTTGTAATTTTTAATCGCCATTTTCGTAACCTCCTAGCTATTACATTCCTTCAAAGAATTCGATTGTCTTGGAACCTGGTGCCAATTTTACAATTGCCTTTTTCCAATTCGGTCTTCTTCCTGAAGTTGCGCCTTGTCTTTTAATCTTACCACGTCTATTTTGTGTATATACTTTTTCAACTTTTACATCAAAGATATGTTCAATAGCTTTTTTGATTTCAGTTTTGTCAGCGCTTTTGCTAACTTCAAAAGTATATTTGTTTTCTTCCATTTGATCTACGGATTCTTCTGTGATAATGGGTCTTTTAATTATGTCGTAATATCTTTCCATTATGCGAATACCTCCTCAATTTCATCTAAGGCATCCTTAGTAATGATTAATGAGTTGTACTTTAGAATGTCATAAACATTTAAAGTGTTTGCATTTGTAGTCATTACAGTAGGAATGTTTCTTGCGCTTTTAATGATGTTCTCGTCTGGTCCATTAATTACGATTAAAGCTTTTTTGTCAGCTTGGATAGTATTTAAAATGTTAACCATGTCTTTAGTCTTTGGACTTTCAAGTGTTAAGCTATCTAGTATGATAAGTTCTTTTTCTTGAACCTTAGAAGTTAATACTGATTTTAGTGCTAATCTTCTAATTTTCTTAGGAGTAGTATAGCTATAGTCCCTTGGTTTTGGCGCAAATACAACTCCGCCGCCTTTCCATTGTGGTGATCTAATACTTCCTTGTCTTGCTCTACCAGTACCTTTTTGTCTCCAAGGTTTTCTACCTCCACCACGAACTTCCGCTCTGGTTTTAGCTGAATGAGTACCTTGTCTTCTGTTAGCAAGAAGGTTCTTAACTACTGTATATACAGCATGCTCATTTATTTCTACGTCGAAAATTTCTGGATTTAATTCTATTTCACCAGCGCTTTCGCCCTTCATATTTATCATGTTAATTTTAGGCATTTAGATCCTCCTTCCTTATTTTACCGTTGTTTCTTTAACGTACAAAATTCCTTTTTTAGGTCCTGGTACGGCACCTTTAACTAAAATGAAATTATTTTCAGCATCTACTCTGATAACTTCTAGATTTTGTACAGTAACTCTTTTATTTCCCATTTTTCCAGCTTGTCTGTGGTTTTTGAAAACTTTTCCTGGAGTAGCACTTGCACCCATACCACCAGCTGTTCTGTGCATTTTAGAACCGTGTGACATTCTTCCTCTAGAGAAACCATGTCTTCTAACTACACCTTGTGTACCTTTACCTTTAGAAGTTCCAGATACGTCTACGAAATCTCCAACTGCAAATACGTCAGCTTTTAATTCATCTCCGATGTTGTAGTCTTCTGTACTAACAACTGGCACTTCTCTTAAATACTTCTTATAATCAACACCAGCTTTGTCGAAATGTCCGACCATAGCTTTTGTCATTTTGTGTTTTCTTCCTTGTCCGAAACCAACTTGTAATGCTTCATATCCATCGCTCTCAGTGGATTTCTTTTGAACAATTACTTGTGGCTCTACTTCTATTACTGAAACTGGAACAAACGTGCCCTCTTCAGTAAATATTTGGGTCATACCCAATTTTCTTCCAATAATGTACTTCACTTCGCACCTCCAAAATTATAGCGGATTACAATTTCTTGCAATCATATAAAGGAATAATTTTATTTCTAAATTATAACTTTATTTCGATATCAACGCCCGCAGGCAAATTCAATTTCATCAAAGAGTCAACAGTATTTTGATTTGGGTTTATAATATCCACTAATCTTTTATGAGTTCTTTGTTCAAATTGCTCTCTAGAATCTTTGTGTTTATGAACAGATCTTAAAATAGTAATAATTTCGATGTCTGTTGGCAGTGGAATTGGTCCCGATACTTCAGCACCTGTAGACTTAACAGCATCTACGATTCTTTGTGCAGAAGAATCCACTAATTCATGGTCATAAGCTTTCAATCTGATTCTAATTTTTTGTGTGTTTGACATTTTTTCCTCCTATCGCAAGTTACACTTACGACTTAGTTTTGCCGATACACTTAACCGGGTGTTTACACTTTACCGATTAAAAAAACAGCAATACATAAGTCGCCCGATTTTAAATCGAACATACTCGGCAGAAATTCCCCTGAAGTAGGATTAACCTCTCTTTGCTGTTAGTAGAGAACCCTATATCAAGCAACCTCCTGCGTCATCGCATAAATTTTTACGCAACGATAATTATACAACAGAATTAATTATAAATCAAGAAGAAATTTTACATTTTTTCAACTCGATTTCCGTTATAAACACCGCTGCTATGGTATAATAACACATATGCATAAGAAATCAATAGTCTTTTTGGAAAAATTTTAAAAATTTATAAATTTTATTTTATTTGAGGTATATATGATGGAAGAAAACAAAAAAATACGAAATAATAAACTAATTCAAATGGCAGGAAGAATTATTTTAGGCTTTGGCATAGTTATGTTAATTTCATCTATTATTAATATGATGCAAACGGGAATTGGAAATTTAAGTTCTATGGCATTAGGTTTGGTTTTAGTTTTTGTAGGAAATACTACTAGACTTGTTGGTAAAAACCGATTAGAAAAAATATTTAATTCGAAATAAATAAAAGCACGAAGATTTTAGTTTTCTGATCCTTCTTCGTGCATTTATTTAAATCAGCTATTTATTTTATTTCACTGCCCAAAACATATACAAATTCCAATTGACTATCAATACTACAGAGATAATTGCAAAGTAAGAAGTAAGATAATATTTCCATTTTCCCTTTTTAACATTGTCTTTTCCTACTGTTTTTATCAGTAGTAACAGACCCAGTAATATTAAAAGAATTCCAAGGGCTATAAATATTATATAATGTATCTTTAGCTCTTCACCTGGAACAAAGGAATAGATTTGTAAAACGAGAAATACAATATTTACAAAAACACCTATAATGAGTGTTGATATAAGAGGTTGTAATTTACTTATTTCCTTCTCTTTTGAATTATCTTTTTCTTCTTTAAATATTAAAAAAAACTTTTTTAACAAAATAATCGCAGAATAAAGCACTCCTATTATAAAAGACAGCAAAGTTATAATTATAAATATTCCTTCACCTGTTGGAACTTTTAATAATGCCCAGTGAGTTTGAGTTATCCTTTCTTGGCCATCCACTATCTCCCTGATCCAAAATTTATCCACATCTCCTTGTCCTATTGGCCTATATCCCATAATTTTAAGGAATTTATACGGGCCTTCTTCTATAGTTCTAGTCCACTCATATAATACGTATTTAGGCTTTTCTAATAATTTAGAATTTTCTGAATCTTCAAATTTTCCAAAGACCAAATCTAGCATATCTTTGTTATATTTTGTTTCGCTTAGTTGATTTGTCATTACCACAACTCCAACTTGACTTTTTGGATCAAATACAAAAAACGAAGAACTGCCAGCAGTATTGCCTCCATGACCTAGCGTTTCTACTTTAAAATGATGAGCCCATAATCCGTGGTAGTTAAGTCCTATACCTGTGTCTCCATAATATTTAGTTGGAGTCAACATCATATCTAAAGTTTCCTTGTTCTTAAAAAGCTTTGATGCTTTTCTTTCATTTTGTAGAAATTCCGTTCCAAATTTTCTAAAATCTGATAATGTACTAGTCGCCATACCTGATGGATACAATTCTATATTATATGCTACTCCCTCTAGGAGATCATTTTTTGTGGAGTAATTTTTTAAAAGAACTCTTCTTTCTTTTACTGATTTATTATCTGAAAGATCTGTAAAGACAGCCGTATCATTCATATCCAGTGGTGAAAATATATTTTGATGAACATAATTAGAAAAGCTCATTTGGCTTACATTTTCTACTATATGAGCACCTAAAGACGTACTCCAATTGGAATAAGCTGTGGCATACCCAGGAGGATAAATTTGGGGAGGTTGAACTTCTTTTAAGCTCTCACCTAAAGACTTATCATTTGTGTCTTTTAGAGTAAAAAGACCTACTAGGTAATCTTGGAATCCAGCTTCGTGATTGAATAAATTATTTATAGTTATGGGATTATCGTATTTCAGTTTCCCAAGATATCCTGATGGCAAATATGAATTTATATCTTCGTTAAAGTCTACTTTTCCATCTTCCCAAAGTTGCATTAAACTTACCCATACCAGCAACTTCGTCACAGAGCCCCATTCTATAACAGTATCTTTATCTACAGGTAGTTTATTTTCAATATCTCCATACCCAAAGTAATTCTCATAAATTATTCCATCTCCACCAAATACGGAAACAGCCATACCAGCAGTTGTCTTTTCATGTTCTTTCACATAAGCTTCTATTTCTTCTCCTATTTCACTGTATGATATCCCTGATGGTAGCACAGAATTATTAGAGGCTAAAGCAATGGTATTACTACATAATATAATTTGTAGACATAAAATAATTAATAAAACTCTTTTTTTATTCATAATATTGACCACCTTATTTAATAATTTTATTTTATCAGATTAATATTAATGATGGGTTATTCTGTGTATTGATTTTGTAAAATATATGTAAATTCATTATAAAAGGACTTACGTTACCCATAAGTCCTAAAATGTATTACATATATTTTTCTAAATATTTTTCCTTGCTTACTTCTTTTAATCCATCTTTGTCTAAAATATATAGATAATCCACCACTTCTTCTAAATACTTTCTATCGTGGCTAATGGAAATTACACAACCTGAAAAGTTTTTAAGAGCGTTTCTGATTTCTGGTCCCGACAATGGAGAGAGATTTCTCGTAGGCTCATCTAACACTAGCACTTGATACTCGCCTGAAGTCATATTTGAGAAAAATAGTTTAGCCACTTGACCTCCTGATAGTTCAGAAATAGGTCTTTCCATTTCTTCTTTAGTAAATTTTAAACTTCCTAGGTAAGTTCTCACCCTGGTATTCTCGTCCTTTGTTTCATTTTTCTTCAAATAATCTATAGGTGTCAGTGTGGAGTCCATGGTCTCCACATAATTTTGTGACATATAAAAATGTGTCACATCATCTTTTATTTCTCCTAAGATTTTTCGAATCAGAGTCGTCTTTCCTATTCCATTTTCTCCCACTATACATATTTTCTTAGCCCCTGTAATTTCTAGATAAATGTCTTTGCTGAGAATTTTATCTTCTATTTTAAGCTCATCCAAATGAAATTCCAAAACCTTTTTGCCGTTGGGAAGCACATTTTCTTTTCCAAATTTTATGGAAATAGACTCCTCAAAGTCTGGCCTTTTAGTGAGATTTTCTTCCTCTTTTTCAAATCTTCTGCCCATACTCTTAACAGTATGCATTTTGTCTTTTAGATTTTTCCCTGCAGCTGGATCTTGTCTGGAGACTTCTCTTTGTGCCCTTTCCACTTTGTCGTAAATTCTCCTATACTTATCCATTTTTTTATCCAATTCTTCTCTTTCCTTATTGGCTATACGCTCGGTAGTAGAAATCTGATAATCCCTTATTGATAAATATTCTTGATAAGTTTGCCTAGAAATTGTATATTTAGGCTCAGACTTTCTCATCAATTGCTCAATGTGAATAATCGTGTTAGCACATTTTTCTATTAACACTTCGTCATGGGAAACAAACATTATTGGGATTTTAGCATTTTTGATAAATTGTTCTAGCCCAATTATGGATTCCATATCCAAGTCATTTGAAGGCTCATCCAATAGTAAAACCGTGGGTTCTTCTAGCATAAGCTTTAACAACTGAATTTTTATTTTTTCTCCACCAGACAATTCACTTATCCTATTTTCTCTGTATGCCAATTCCTCTTCAATATTTAATTCTTTCAAAAGTTCATAGAAAAGATTGTAGTCGAAATCCTCTTTATTATCCATGATGTAATCATTTACATTCATATTTGAGATCTTTTCTTCCAATTTTTGTGGCAAATAACCTAGTATCTCGTTTTGCTTAAATATTTCTCCTTTAAGTTCAATATAATCTTCTACAAGATTTGCGTCGTATATGGCTTTTAATAATGTGGATTTTCCATTTCCTTCTTCTCCAATCAAAGCGACTTTGTCCCCTGGATTCAAAGAAAAGTTAAAGTCTTTTAATAAAACTCGCAAATCCTTTTTCATATATAATTCTAATTTCTTAATAACTAACATAGTACCTCCTATTTGCCCAATAAAAAATCTACCTGCCGGTAGATTATCATACAAAAACAAACAGAAAAATATTCTGTAAAGGTTAGGTAGATTTAATCAATAGGGCAACAAAACTAATCCCAAAAATGGGCTCAATAAATTTTCGTTTTTCCATATTGATTATATTCTCATCCGTCTCCTCCTCTAGTTAATAAATATATTATACTACTAGAAATTATTTATTTCCACCCTTTATCTTCAAATCTTTTCGAAGTTAATTCTCTGCGAATTGTGCCCCAGAATTTATCCGATGTCGCGTAGAATTTTTCCATATCTGCTCGCTTAATAGTTTCTCTTGCTGATTTTTCTGCTCCATCTAAAATACTTCTTCTGTCTTCCAAAATAGTGTCACCTTTGTGATATACGAATTTTCCATTTACCATCGTAGCTTCTACATCTTCGCCTGTTCCCATTCCCATAAATTTTCTAAGGGGCATTAAATTAGGCGTAAGATGAGGCTTGTCCAAGTCTACAAAAACTAAATCCGCTTTCTTTCCTGCCTCTATGGAGCCGATTTCATCTTCCCACCCCAAGGCCTTAGCTGCATCTATTGTAATCATCTCTAGCAGTTTTCCTGCTGGAAAATAGAAATTGTCATTTAAAAATCCTCTGTGCACTAGAGCCATGTTTTGGGTCTGGCGAATTAAATCAAATGTAGAGGAAGGAGCCGTGCCATCAGATGCTATAACTACATTGGCACCCATGGTCATGAGTTCAGGTACGGGGCAACGGTTACTAAATTGTCTAGAAGAAGCAGTGCTGCTGACATGGGTTTTGGTATCAGCTAAAATTTTCGCCTCATCCAAAGATATTCCTGTACAATGTTGAAGATGAACATCTTCTCCTAGTAATCTTTCTGATTCAGGTGCTTGCATAGCCAGTCGAATCATTCCACCAAAGGCTTCTGTATGAATTCTAGTATTGCAATTTCTGGCAATTTCTCTGATAGATTTCATCACATATCTATCCAAGTCAGTAAGCTCTACAGCCACATCGGCTGCCGTCATGGAAGATTGGTTAAATGAAAATAACAAAACAAAGGGAGCTGCAAAAGCTCTGATTAAATCTCCATGTCCATGATTGAGTTTTGAAATAAAATCCTCCGTATTGACAAACAATTCGTCAAGTTCCTTGCTAGTTTCTAGCACTTCCCCATTGGTCAAGTAGTGATGATTCACCCTTGGATATGGCGGACCTGATGGCCCAACAGCTAAAATTTCCCTAGCTCCCAGTTTTGCATATGCATCTGAATGGGCTTTTAAGATTTCAAAACGATCCACTCTTTGGCAATTTGAAATTACTGAAAGTCCCGTAGTTACTCCATAGCTAAGTCTAGTGAAAGCTGCAAGTCGTCCCTCATTGTACCAAAATTCGTCATCGGTATTGTGATGATAGATCTCTGTCATCATAGGCATCCAATTTGTAGGTGTAGCTTCACCTAGCATAGTCAAAAGTGTATGTCCCGCATGGGCATGAACGTCTATAAATCCAGGTAGAATCATTTTTCTCCTCGAATCTATTTTTGCTATGCCTTCTTCATGTTCATATTTTTTCAATAAATCATCAGTCGATCCAACTTCGATAATTTTATCTTCCTTAACTAAAATAGCACCATCTTCAAAAATATTTCTACCTTCATCTACTGTAACTACAGTCGCTCCGGTAAATAAGTATCCTTCGTATTGACCATTGTCATTGATTACATTTTTTATATTCAAATTTCTCACCCCGTTATATACTATATCCATTCTACCAAATACAAGGATTTTGTCATAGTTTATATTTTACAAAATTCTTTTATTTTTATGCAATTTTAAATAAAAAATTTTAAAGTTTTAAAATATGGATATATATAATTCATAAGGATGTGATTTTTTTGGCAAATAATAAAAATGATTATGATGAAGAAAATAAATCGACTGAAATTCCAGAATGGCGAAAGGGAATGTATTACGGTGGTATGATACTTAGTGGAATTGGTTTATTAATGTTTTTAAGTACATTTTTTTCAATAGCAAATGGAGATCCATTTAATCGTACTGGCAATCCTTTTTTATTCGCTTTTATAGGAATAGTTTTGGTGGGTATTGGACAAAAAATTTCCATTATCGGTAAAAAAGGCACAGCAGGATCTGGTCTAAAACTAGACCCAAAAGCAGCCAGAAAAGACCTAGAACCATTTACCAGAGCAGGTGGCGCAATGATAGCCGATGCTTATGATGAATTCAAATCAGAGAACAAAGCAGTAGACAATACAGTTATAAAAATCAGATGTAAAAATTGCGGCGAGCTAAATGACGAGAATGCAAATTATTGTGACAATTGTGGCGAAAAATTATAAATATTAAAAAAATATGCCCTTTGATTTATTTCAAAAGGCATATTTTTTATGTTATATTATTGAATGCTTATTTTATTCTTTCAAAATTTACTGTTCGTCTTAGTGATTCATTTACTGTATTTATTAAAAATGCATATAGGGGCATATTAAATGCCTGTCTAATAAAAGCACTTGATGCAAAAAATATAAATGTATTTTCACCGTATAGCATAACTCTAAAAAACGGAACCATTATTACAGATGTTAGCATCTGACCAACAAATATTCCTGCAAATAGTTTTGGGAAATTATAATTGGGATACTTTTCTCCCAAAAGTCTAGTTACAACTACCGGAATAAATCCCGTCAATGCAGAGGTCAAGATAAATAGTGGATTAAATCCTCCACCTGCAGATGGTCTAATTATATATGCAATAACATCTGCCAAAGCTCCTACAATAAATCCGTTGATAGGACCTAGGAAATATCCAGATAATATTATTGGAAATCCTCCAAAACTAATACTTCCCACTCTTGCAGTATTTATCGCAACACTTAAAGCTACAAACATCGCAATGTAAGTAATTCTATTGGTAGAAAATTTATTCGTTCTCTCTTCTTTGGTAATTTCACCCACTGCTCCTCCTAGAAGTCCTATCAGTCCTCCTAGTATGATGAACAAAATAAAATACTGACTTAAAAATTCATTATAAGCATTGTATCCTTTTAAGAACGCCTCCAGTTTTTCTCCTGTAAGTTTGCTAACCTCGGGATAATATCCTCTTAAAATAAATCCACTCCCAATGGTCAGCACACCAAGTATTGCACCGATGACTTTGTTGGAATTAAATCCAATAAACAACACGCCAATCATAGCAACTACTAATCCTACATACAATTTAGGCCTAGTATTAAACCTAATTGCAACAGCACTTAAAATTGCCAAGATTACAATAGTAATCCAGCTTTTCATAGATAATTTATATCTATCCATATACATCCTCCTTTTTTTACTGCTCAAAAGGAAGATCCAATTAAGCTGTGAACGCGGTAACTCGATCGCAAATAATTTTCGTACTAAGACAACGTCCCATTCTTAGTCACTTAACGCCAAGTTCCTACCCTGTTATAATGATAATTATACCATATTGCGGTTAAAAGTGTACCTCTATTTCTAGTGCATTCGCTGCATATCTAAAAGGCAGCATTGTAGTGTTCTTTTGAATTTAAAAAGCCAATCAGTATAAGTAAATTGATTGGCTTATATTTTAAAATAATATTTCTTTAACTTTTGGCTTTGTTTTTGTTATGACTTTTCCGTTGTGTATTGAGTAGAGTATTTCTGATCTTTCGTTTAATGCGTTATAAAAATTGTTGTTGTTCATAATTATTAAATTTGCTGGCTTGCCTACTTCAATTCCATATCTATCAGAGATGTTTAAAGTCTTGGCTGCATTTGTGCTGATGAGTTTGTAGCTGTTCATTATTTCCGAATAGCCCATCATCTGCCCTACGTGTAATCCCATGTGTACTACTTCTAGCATATTTCCATCGCCCAGTGGATACCATGGGTCGAAAATATCGTCGTGTCCAAAGGAGACGTTGTTTCCATTTGCTAAAAGTTCTTTTACCCTCGTCATGCCTCTGCGTTTTGGATATGTGTCTACTCTGCCTTGGAGGTGAATATTTACAAGGGGATTTGCTACGAAATTTATATCTGACATTCGAAGTAATCTCATGAGTTTTTGTACATAGGCGTTGTTATAGCTGTGCATAGCAGTCGTATGAGATGCAGTGATTTTATCTTTCATTCCCGTTTCGTATGCCAGACACGCTAGAGTTTCTAATCCTCGTGATTGGTCATCGTCGATTTCGTCACAGTGAACATCTACAAGGGCGTCGTATTTCATTGCCAAGTCCACTGCATACTTTAAAGATTCTACACTATATTCTCTTGTAAACTCAAAATGTGGAATCGCTCCTACCGCGTCTGCTCCCATCTTCATAGATTCTTCCATTAGCTCTTTGCCCTTTGGAAAACTTAAAATTCCTTCTTGAGGGAATGCTACGATTTGTATTTCTACAAAATCTTTTAATTCTTCTCTAAGTTCTATCATAGCTTCCATAGCTATAAGCTTTGGATCTGTTGTATCTACGTGGGTTCTTACGAATTGGATTCCGTTGGATGCTTGTTTTCTAATTGCTCGATTGACTCTAGTTTTTACATCTTCTTTTGTGAGACTTTCTTTTCGAAGTGACCAGGTTTCTATCCCTTCAAATAGGGTTCCTGATCCATTCCATTTAGGCTCTCCTGCTGTTAGGCAAGTATCTAGATGCACATGAGATTCTATAAAGGGTGGAAGTGCTAATTTCCCATCTGCATTTATTTCTTCTTCATTTTCTTTTTTATATAAATTCTCCCCGATTTCTTCAAAGATACCGTCTTTTATTCTTATATCTAACTTTTTGTCTGAATTTTCTATATATACGCCCTTTATTATCATTTTATTCTCCCTTTTGTGATTTCTAAAAATATTTTGTAAACTATTCCTGCAACTAATAAGCTGTTAATCGGTGTAATCCCTACCTTAACTACTAATCCAAAAATAATTCCAATTATTACGGATGCTATCGCTCTAAAATCCCATTCAGGATTATTTTCTACTTCTTGGTATTTGTCTTTGAAACTCAAATAGTGAATGATTATTATAGCTCCTACTGGTGGGATCATAGATCCTAGTAAGGATAGATATGCCACGAAATTATTGTATAAATAAATCGCAGTTAGAGTTCCGATTACTCCTGCTACAACTGTTGTGAGTTTCATAGGTTGTCTTGTTACGTTGGTAAGCGATAGTCCAGATGTGTATAGCGCGTTATTATTTGTAGACCAAATATTAAGTCCTAGAGAAAGTATCGCAGGTATTGCAAGACCTTGTAGGATTAGTATATCAAATATATCTGCTTTTCCAAATACAGCAGCGCCTGTTGCACCAATGGCAAACATCATAATATTTCCTGCAAAAAATGCTATTACCGTTGCGACGATTGCGTTTTTACTTGAGTTTGCAAATCGTGTGAAGTTCGGTGTAGAAGTTCCGCCACTTATAAAGTTTCCAATTACTATACTTAAAGCCGTAGCCATAGTCATAGGATTAGCAGGGTTTTCTTGAAATACATTTCCTACTCCTCCTGCGGTTTGAATAGAAATATAAACTGAATATATTCCCAACACTGCTATTAATGGCACCGCAATGGAGCCAAAAACTGCAAGTGCCTTTATTCCTATCATAGATGTAATAGTCATGGCAAGTCCTACGATGATTACTAGCATATATGCGTTAATTCCGTACAGATTTGAAACTGGAATAGCAAACATCGCAACACCGACTCCAAACCAGCCTAGTTGTGTAAGTCCTACTAGGAGTGATGGAAGATGAGAACCCCTATCTCCAAAGGATTTTCTAGCTAGCAAATCCAAATTCATTCCTGTATTTTGTCCAATATGAGCTAGCGCTCCTGTATAAAATGCTAAAAATAAATTTCCAAGTATAACAGCAATAGCAAAATTTTTAAAATTAAGTCCCAATCCCAGATTTCCACCAGATGTCATACTAGGTGAAAAAAAGGTAAATCCTACCATAACTACCAATAATTGCCAAAAATTTTGTTTATTTCCTTTTACTTTTTCTTTGGCAAACTCGTTATCTACTATTTCTACTTTTGTGTTTACAGTTTTGTCCATAAAAAAACTCCTCCCTATACCGTCTCATACATAGAGACCGTCGGAAGAAGTAATATATCTTCGTCAAAATTTGCACTCTATCTTTTTCATCTCTCTGGATGAATTTAAAGATTTCGGTTAAATACATTATAGATGATAGTGTAGATTTTGTAAATTAGATTTCATTTTTTATATTTCAAATATTTTCAAAATATATTTTCTTCATAAAAAAACTCCTCTTAAATTTAATATTCAAAAGGAATTTTCTAATTTTATTTTTTTCTTCTTCTACTTGGGGCTACGTGAATAGCTTGGTCGTAAATGCCTGCCACAGCTTCGGTAAATGTCTCTGCCAAGGTGGGATGTGCATGGATGGTTTTTAAAATATCTTCTACTTTTAAATTATTTGCAATCGCCAAAGTAGCTTCTGCTATCAATAAATTGGCTTCTGGTCCTATAATGTGAACTCCTAGAACCTTTCCATCTTCATCTCCTAAAACTTTTACAAAACCATTGATATTACCAACTGCTAAGCTCTTTCCATTGGAGGCGAAGTTCGCTTTAGAAACTTTATATTCTACGCCAGCTTCTTTAAGTTCTTCTTCAGTCCTTCCAACATACGCCACTTCATCTAGTGTAAATACGCAATTTGGATAATTTTCAAAGTCTTTGTTCCCTGCATCTCCTAAAAGATGCTCCATAACAAATTCTCCTTGGGCTGATGCCACGTGGGCTAGTTGCACTCCGCCGTTGACATCTCCAATGGCATAAATGCCACTTATGCTAGTCTCAAAATTTTCACGTACTGAAATTCCACGATTAGAATATTCAATTCCAATTTCATCGAGGCCTAGGGCTTGAAAAACTGGTCCTCTGCCACCTGCGATTAAGACGTAATCTCCCGTTACTTCAATTTCTTCGTCTTTATTTTTATAAGCAGCAGTAACTTTCAATACTCCATCTTCTTTTACAATTTTCGTCGCACGGATGTCGTTGTAAAGTTCGATTCCTTGTTTTTTCAAAAGGGGAATCATTCTCTTGGAGATTTCTTTGTCCGCATCTTTTAAAATCCTAGAAGATAGCAGCACAACCTGGCTACCCAAAGCTTGGTAAATACTTGCAAATTCCAAGCCTACTACTCCACCGCCAACTACAATTAATTTTTCAGGAATGACATCCATTTCCAACAATGCATCAGAATCAATTACTTCATCCAAGTCCATTCCAAGAACATCAGGCATAAGAGGTTTAGATCCAGTTGCAATAACTATATTGTCAACTTCTATTTCTCTTTTTTCTCCATCTTTCAATTCCACAACTAAATTGTTTTTGTCGATAATTTTTCCAGTACCGCGTAGTAGTTCAATATTGGGATAGGATTTAAGTAGTTGCTCTATTCCCCCTACTAGATTTTTTACGATACCATTTTTTCTTTCTAACAACTTCTCTCCAGAGATGCTAACATTTTCCATGGAAATTCCAAATTCTTCACTGTGTTTAGCGTAGTTCATTATTTTAGCATTTTGGAAATAAGTTTTAGTGGGGATGCACCCGCTGTTTAGGCAAGTTCCCCCCACTTCATTTTTTTCTATTAGAAAGATTTCTCCACCAAGCTGGGCTCCTCTTATGGCAGCAACATATCCGCCAGGTCCCGCGCCAATAATAGCTATTCTCTTGGTCATAATCTCTCCTTTATTTATTCTTTTGTATATTTTAATACCGGATTTCTAGCCGCTTTTACTTCATCTGGTCTTCTAACTACTGCGTTATG
Organism: Tissierellia bacterium; assembly: GCA_012513395.1. The sequence goes on along the minus strand of JAAZCH010000395.1, from coordinate 5,435 downwards.
AGGAGCTCCTTTAACCATTTCTGGATCTTCCTTCGCCTCTTTTGCAATTTTATGCATAGCGTCTATAAATCCATCCAGAGTGTCCTTGCTTTCAGTGTCAGTAGGCTCGATCATAATCGCCTGCTTCAAATTTATAGGGAAGTAAACAGTCGGCGGATGATATCCATAGTCAATAAGCCTCTTAGCAATGTCTAAGGTAATTACGCCATTTCCATCTTTTAAGCCATCTAAAACGAATTCATGCTTAAATAATGTATCATATGGCAAAATGTAATCGTCTTTCAATTGGTGAGCTACATAGTTAGAGTTTAGAACAGCACTTTCTGCTACTCTCTTAAGTCCATCTCTTCCCATAGAAAGTATATAGGTGTATGCTCGTACCAATATTCCAAAATGTCCATAAAAATCTTTTATTTGTCCTATGGAATTTTCGATATTGTAATTTAGCTTGTACTTATCTCCATCTTTTTCCACATAAGGAGCAGGTAAAAATTCTTTTAAAAATTCTTTTACTCCAATAGGTCCAGCTCCAGGTCCCCCGCCTCCGTGAGGTGTAGAGAATGTTTTATGAAGATTAAAGTGAACTACATCAAATCCCATATCTCCAGGTCTAGTATATCCTAGTATTGCATTGGCATTAGCTCCATCATAATAACAAAGTCCGCCTACACCGTGAATAATATCTGTGATTTCTTTGATATTAGTTTCGAAAATTCCAAGGGTATTTGGATTTGTCAACATCAATCCCAAGACAGAATCATCCACTACATTTTTTAAATACTCTACGTCCACTTTTCCATCTTCAGTAGAAGGTATTTGCAAGATCTCACATCCCACCATAGCTGCAGTTGCAGGATTCGTTCCATGGGATGAGTCAGGTACTACGATTTTATTTCTATTAAAGTCTCCTCTAGATTCGTGATATTTTTTTATTGTCATCATTCCCGCTAGCTCTCCGTGAGCTCCTGCTGCAGGATTTAAAGACATCTTATCCATTCCAGCTATTTCAGCCAGAGATTTATCTAGGTTGTAAAGTAATTCTAAAGCACCTTGGATGCAGTCGTCACTTTGTAGAGGATGAAGATTTGCAAATCCATCTAGTCTGCTGGTCTTTTCATTTATCTTGGGATTGTATTTCATTGTACAACTACCCAAAGGATAAAATCCTGCGTCCAGTCCATAATTTTTCATAGAAAGATTAGTATAATGTCTTACTACGTCTAATTCAGATACTTCAGGGAGATTTAATTCTTCATCGGACAAAAATTCTTTGGGTATAATAGTTTCAATATCCAGCTCTTCAACATCCAATTCTGGCAGTTTGTATGCAATTCTGTTTGGAGTGGACAATTCAAATATTAATTTATCGTAATTTCTCATTCTATTCCCTCCAATACTTCTACAAACTTATCCATTTCTGCCTTAGTTCTCTTTTCAGTAACGGCAATTAAAGCAGAATTTTCTAAATTTTCATAATCTTTGGACAGATCATATCCGCCAATAATTCCTTCTTCTATAAGTTTTTTATTTATTTCTCCAATATCCTTGTTCAATTTAACAGGGAATTCTTTGAAAAATGGTTTGTCAAATACTGGTTGGAATTTCCCACTCTCCATTAGCTTATTGTAAAGATAATGAGCCTTTTGGGTACTTTGAAGAGCTACTTCCCTTAGACCCTTTTTGCCCATAGTCACCATATAGATAGTGGCAACCAAGACGTTTAGTCCTTGGTTTGAACAAATATTGGATGTAGCCTTTTCACGACGAATATGTTGCTCCCTTGCAGTCAATGTTAAGACATAAGATCTTTTGCCATCTAAATCGGTAGTTTCTCCCACGATTCTTCCAGGCATTTTTCTCAAATATTCCTTCTTAGCGGTAATAAATCCTAAGTAAGGTCCTCCAAAAGACATTGGAATTCCCATACCTTGGCTCTCGCCAACTACTATATCTACATCATATTCAGATGGTTTTTTCATTATACCTAAGGAAATAGGATCCACTGAAGCTATCATGCTGCACTTTTTAACGGAATGGACAATTTCTGTAGTTTCTTTCAAGTCTTCCAATATCCCAAAGAAATTAGGTGTTTGAACTATTACAGCTCCTACTTTGTCAGTCAGTTTCGATTTTAAATCTGAAAGATAAGTTACGCCATCTTCCATTTCTACTTCCGTAACCTTCAAGCCTTGAAAATGAGCGTAAGTTTTTAATATTCTTCTTGAAGATGGATTTACAGTTTTAGAAATCAAAACTTCTTCTTTTCTGTTGGTGTTAAGAGCCATTAAAGCTGCTTCAGCAACAGCAGAGCCACCGTCATATAGTGAAGCATTTGAAATATCCATCCCCGTCAATTCGCACATCAAGGTTTGATACTCAAATATATATTGTAGTGTGCCTTGGCTGATTTCAGGTTGGTATGGTGTGTAGGAAGTGTAGTATTCACTTCTTGAAATTATTGCATCCACTATTGTAGGGATGTAATGATCGTAAGAACCTGCACCTAAGAAGCACGTCAATTCAGAAGTCGCACAATTTTTATTTGCCAACTCCTTTAAAATACTCAATACTTCTAGCTCACTCTTTGCAAGAGGCAAATCCAGTTCCCTGTTTAATCTTAAGTCTTTAGGAATGTCTTCAAAAAGCTGACCAATATCAGTCATTCCCAAGGACTGTAGCATTTCTTTTTCTTCTTCTGGAGTTACAGAAATGTAAGGATACATCTTATTCCTCCTCTGCTAACAGTTCTTTATATGCCTCTACATCCATTAAGTCTTCAGGTTCTTCGTCAAGTTTAATTTTTACAATCCAATTATCATATGGTTCTTCATTTAATAACTCTGGTGCTTCTTCCAATTCTTCGTTGATTTCTACTACTTCACCAGAAACCGGAAGTAATAAATCCACAGCAGCTTTAACTGATTCAATAGCACCAAAAGCGTCCCCAGCATTGAATGTGTCTCCTATTTCAGGAACTTCCACATACACAATGTCACCTAAGTTAGACTGTGCAAAATCTGTTATTCCAATAGTAGCTATATCATCTTCAATTAACACCCAGTCGTGTTCATCAGTGTATAATAATCCTTCCAAAACTCTTGTATCCATAAAACATTCCTCCTATTTACTTTTAGTTCTTTTGCTTAAAAATCTTTTGCTTATAACTTTTGCCTTCGCCATTTTATTTCTAATTTTTACATAGACTTCTGTATCTAAGTCTTTGTATTCAGAATCCAATAAGGCATTCGCTATTGATTTACCCAATGTCGGAGATTTATAACCTGTAGTTACATATCCGATTTTAACATCGTCTTTGTAAACTTCGTATTCCTCTCTCATAATTCCTTTATCCACCAATTCCAAACCACACAGAATTCTCTTAAGTCCTGATTCGTATTGTTTAGTTAAAGTTTCTTTTCCTATAAAGTCTTGAGGCTTATCTAAATCTACAAAGAATTTAAACCCGCCTTCCAGAGGATTTACATCTTCAGAAATCTCGTGACCATATAGAGGAAGTCCTGCTTCGAATCTCAAGGTATCTCTGCATCCTAGACCGCAAGGAAGTAAATTGATATCTTTTCCTTCTTCTAGAATCGCATCCCAAACTTTTACAATTTCTTCCCAAGGACAATATACTTCGAAGCCATCTTCTCCAGTGTATCCAGTTCTAGAAATTAAACAATTTACCCCTGCCACATTGACATCTCTTCTCAAATGGAAGAACTTAATTTCACTTAAGTCATAGTCTGTCAGTTTTTGGAGGATTTCTTGAGCTTTTGGCCCTTGAATGGCTATTTCTCCAATGGTGTCAGAAATATTTTCAACTTCTACATCGAAGTTTCCTTTGTTTTCCAAAATCCATTCGTAATCTTTGTCGGAATTGGAAGCATTAACTACTAAGAAAAATTCTTCTTCGTTAAATCTATAAACCAGTAAATCATCTACCACAAAGCCATTTTCTCTACAGAAAAATGTATATATTATCTCATTATCTTTCAAAGAGCTAATATTATTTGTGCATAGATACTCTAAAAATTCCAACGCATCCTTGCCCTTAACTTGAATTTCTCCCATATGAGAAACGTCAAATATACCTGCTCTTTCCCTTACGGACACATGCTCTTCGGTGATACCAGAGTATTGAATCGGCATAAACCACCCTGCGTAATCCACTACCTTTCCACCAAGGGCATTGTGCCTATCATAAATTGGCGTTTTTTTACTTTCCAAAACATAACCTCCTTTTAATAAATACTAGCAAATGGTACTCTACTAATTAGAATTATATATACATTCACCAGTCTATGCAATTGTTTTAATTAATATAATTCCAATTTATAATTACCGCTATGATTATCATCTTTGTGATACAATTACAATATTAAAATAAGGAGTAATACATGAAATATATAATTTGTAAAACAACTGACCCAGAATATAATTTGGCCTTTGAAGAGTATTGTTTTAAAAACTTACCTATTGATGAGGATGAATTTTTTTATTTTTGGATTAACGAACCCTCGATTATAGTTGGGAAAAATCAAAATGTGCATGCAGAAGTGAATTTGGATTATATAAACGAGAATAAATTAAAAGTAGTCCGTAGAATAACTGGCGGAGGTGCCGTCTATCACGATTTGGATAATATAAATTACTCGTACATTTCCAAATCCAAAGGAGCGAAAAAACTAGACTTCAAAAACTATTACCAGCTCATAGTAGATGCGTTAAATAATATGGGAATAAATGCAGAACTTTCAGGAAGAAACGACATCACCGTAGATGGTTTGAAAATAGCAGGTTCTTCCCAATCTATCTGGAAGGATCGAGTCCTTAGTAACTGTTGCATATTGTATAATGTAAATTTAGAGGAACTTTCTAAAGCTCTTAATGTGCGTCCGGAAAAATTGATAAGCAAGGGTGTAAAAAGCGTAAGAGCTAGAGTCACCAATATAAAACCACTAATAAATCTGAATCTATCTACCGAAGAATTTTTAAATAAACTCCAAGGAGAGATTTTTAAAAATTTAAATCTAGAAGGAGAAGAGTATATTCTCACACCAGAAGAGTTAAAGGGCGTAGAGGAAATTTATCAAAATAGATTTAGTCTGAGAGACTGGAATTATGGAAAAGTACATGACACAAAATATTATAAGTACAAGAGATTTCCAATTGGATTTGTGGAATTTTTTTTTGATATAGAAGATGAAAAAATTAAAAATTTAAAAATAATGGGAGATTTTTTCGGAACAAAAGACGTATCAGAATTGGAAAGTCTACTAGAAGGTAAAATTTATAGCAAAAGTGAATTTGAAGATATTCTAGAAGAAGTCAATTTGACAGAATATTTTGGTGATATTAGTCTTGAGGAATTTATAAATTTATTTTTTTAGCTTTCAATTAAAGACGATTTAAAAAATTGTAGGTGCCCTTTG
>JAAZCH010000394.1 GCA_012513395.1 Tissierellia bacterium | reverse complement strand
TTTATAAAACTTTGCTTAGTTCTTCATAAGACCAATCTATATGTTTTCTTAAAAAAACTTTTGCTTTTTCAAAATCTCTTACTTTTATATATCCCAATAGTTCTAAATGCTGTATTAAACCTTCTCGTCCAGTTTCTGTTTCTGCATAAGCGAAGCTTTTGTATCTTTCAATTTGAATCTCAATGTCGGACATTAATTTTCTTATATATCTATTAGCAGATCTATCAACAATCAAATCATGAATGTGTTTATCTGCCCACACTAAATCCTCAGAATTAACGTCTAATCCCGAATCATATTGTTCCAAAATAGAATAAAACTCTTGTTCAATTTTCTCCAATTCTTGACTTGTTATTCTATTAATGGACGTACGAAGCGCTTGTACTTCTAGCGCTTTTCTAACATCATAGATTTCTTCTAAGTCCGATAATGATAATCCTACAACTAGAGTTCCTATTCCGTCAATTGTTCTAACATAATTTTCTGCTTCTAATTGTATCAATGCTCTTCTAACAGGAGTTCTGCTCATTTGAATTGCAGCCGCTATTTTATTTTCAGTAATTAATTCTTCTGCTTTATACTCTCCTGAAATTATATTGTTTTTTATATATTCGTATGCAATTTCAGAAAGATTAGCTCGCCTAATTTTATTCAATATCACCTTACTCCTTTTTACAAAATTCTATATTATTATATTATTAACATATTTACCCATTAAATTAGCTATTAAATTACTTATTGCTATATTTTTTAGGTTCCATAAGGCTTCCACAGAATGATACGAAATATGTGGAGTCAAAAATACATTACCCAAGTTCAATAACTTATTATTGATACTAGGTGGCTCTTCCTTAAAGACATCTAATGTAGCTCCAGCTATTTTATTTTTAGAAAGAGCATCAATTAGAGATTGTTCATCTATTATATTGCCTCTAGATGTATTTATCAAATAAGAAGTTTCTTTCATCAATTCAAATTCTTTTGAGCTGATAATATCTTTATTTTCAGGTACTGATTTTAAATGAACGCTAATATAGTCAGCCGTCTTAAAACCTTCTTCCCATTCTACCTTTTTTATGTTCAAATTCTCCATATATTCAGAGGATTTAGATCTAGAATAACCAAGAACATTTATTCCGACAGCATTTGCTTTTGCTGCTACAACTTCACCTATTCTACCTAATCCAGCGATAAATAGTTTCTGATTAGACAATCGGTGCACATCTTTATGGATAGCTTTAGAACCCCAATGTCCTTCAATAATATATTTATTAAAATTCCTTGAATGTTCACAAATCCTCTTATTATAATTAAAAATAGCTGCCAAAACATAATCTGCAATGTCCTCAGAAGAATAATCCGGAACATAAGCCACCTTTATATTATTCATCTTACATGATTCGACATCTATATTTTCATATCCTGTACCATAAACTGAAATGCATTTGCAATTCTTCAATTTATCAATAAAACTTTTGTCTAATTTGAAGGAGACTTGAGCTAAAATTCCATCTGCTTTATGACCAAAATCTATTAAATCTCTCTTATAATTCTCATTTGAAATCTTTATTTCTACATTTGGAAATTCTTGTTTTAATAATTTTTCTTCCATTATATAGTCATTCCACTCATCGTCAATTATCCAAATTAACATTTACACCTCCTAAATAAATATCATAGTTAAAGGTTTAATGAATGTAACTAACATTAATACTACTATTAATGCAAAAATCATCAACATAATTTGTTTTGACAAATCTTCCATTTTTACTTTGGAAATTGCTGAAGCTACGAATAAATTAATTCCATATGGTGGAGTACAGAACCCTATAGCCAAGTTCATAGTTAGCATAATACCAAATGTAATTGGATGCATGCCATAACTCATACATATCGGCAATAGAATTGGGGTTAAGATTATTGTAGCAGGTATATTGTCTATAAACATACCTATAATTATCAGTAAAATGTTTATGAGTAGTAATATTATAATTCCATTGTTACTCATACCTGTAATAATACTTGCGATTTTTAATGGAATTTGCTCCATAGTCAACAGCGCCGCGAATGCTGTGGATAATCCTATCATAAATGTTGTAGCTCCGTTAACTACTATAGCATCTTTAAAAGCTTTATAAGCTCCTTTCATGTCTAATTCTTTATATACAAAGACTCCTATTATAAATGAATATACAACTGATACTACCGCTGCTTCAGTTGGAGTGAACTTTCCTGAGTATATACCTCCTAAGATAATTACTGGAGAAAGAATAGCCCAAAAAGCGTCCATAAAGGTTTTTAATATTCCTGATGATTTTTCCGTTCTTTCACTACCTTTGTATCCATATTTTTTAGACACAATATAGTTTACAACCATTAAAGCTACTCCCATTAGTATACCAGGCAAAAATCCCGCAGTAAACATTCCAGTAATACTTGTACCAGAAACTACGCCATAAATAACAAAGGGTATACTTGGTGGTATTATAACACCTATAGTACCCGCTGCTGCCGTTAATGCAGCTGAATAAGATTTAGAATATCCATGTTTAACCATTTCAGGAATCATAAAGGCTCCTACAGCAGAAACTGTAGCAACAGCCGATCCTGAAATCGCTGCAAAAAACATACATACTACTACTGTA
>JAAZCH010000393.1 GCA_012513395.1 Tissierellia bacterium | reverse complement strand
AAGGCGCAGCCAACTGTCAACTGTTAATTGTCAACTATTAACTAACAGACTTATTGTTTCTTCTTTCTATTAATAAAAATATTATACCCACAATAAACAGCACTATTAAACTAAATACGCCATTTCTTACGTCTCCTGTTACTTGGGTTGTGAAGCTTACTAAAAACGGACCCATAATTGCTGCGAATTTTCCAAAGATATTATAAAATCCGAAGTATTCGTTGGAATTTTCCTTGGGAATCATGCTAGCGAAGTAGGATCTGCTAATGGCTTGAATCCCTCCTTGGCTCGTACCGACTAGAAACGCAAGTATCCAAAAATCTATTTCCGACTTAATAAAATAGGCATAGATACAAATAATCGTATAGACAAATACTCCTACATAAATCATATTCTTAGCACCATATTTTTCGGCCATTTTCCCATACAAAATTGCAAAGGGAAAGGCTACGAATTGAGTAAATAATAAAACTAATAATAACACAGTAGAGCTAAGACCCAAGGCCGTTCCATAACTGGTGGCCATTTTTATTATCGTATCCACTCCGTCTATATAAAAGAAATACGCTAATAAAAAATAAAATACTCTCTTGTTTTGGCGAATCTTATTAAAGCTAGCTCCCAAATTGACTATGCTGTCCAATACACTGAACTTTTCACCATAAATTCCGTGAACTTGCTCCACATCTTTATACATTGGCAAGGTAAATATAAACCACCAAATCGCCGTCAGCACGAAAGATATCTTAGATGCAGTCACTACAGAAATTGGAATCTTGCCCATCTGGGCCAAAACCACAAAGAGCATACAGATTATAAAAGGAATAGTAGAGCCAATATACCCAAAGGCAAATCCCATAGTAGAAATCTTGTCCATTCTCTCCTCGGTGGTAACATCAGTCAGAAATGAATCATAAAATACATTCCCCAAAGAAAATCCTAATACAGTAAGGACATAAGTTATCATCAAAGGCACCCAAACTCCAAATGGAATCAAAGCCAAAGCCCCAGTAAACAAAATCCCCATAAAAGAAAATATTGTAAAAAGCTTTTTCTTCATTCCCATGTGATCCGCAAGTCCGCCTAAAACGGGACTCAAAATAGCTACTAAAATAGATGCAAATGAATTGGTATATCCCCAATAAATAGTTGCAGCTTCCCCAGTATGTCCCGCTGCCGTAACCATGGAACTAAAATAAATGGGAAGTATGGCTGAAGTCACTGTCATGGAGTATGCTGAATTTGCCCAATCGTACAAAATCCAGCTCCGCTCCTTTTTTGATACTGATTTAATCAATCTTTCCATATCATTCTCCTGTCAAAATTTCTTCCAACACTCTACCGTCCACATCCCCCAAGTCCAACCCCAAAATTCTAGCAAAGGTGGGACCTTCGTCGACGAGTTTCATCTTGCCTATATTTATATTTTCTTTAATACCCGCACCCTTTGCAATAAATACCGTCTCATAATCTTTTTTCAAATACGGACTGTATCCGTGATTGTTGGTGTGGAATAAAATATCCGTATCCACAAGCTCTGCTGTCGTCATAAAAGCTTTCGGCGCCAATCCATCTTCAAAAAGATAATCTAGTCCTGCCTCCACCATCATAAAACATTCCCCATCAGCTCCCAGCACAGATGCTTCTTCACCTGTGAAGTACGCTTCGATTGCTTCTTCAGGTAGTTCCGATTCGATAAGATTTCTAATCTTTTCAAAAGAATAATTTCCATCAGTATAAATATACGAAGAGCCACCTGCTTCTTTTGCAATCACATCGTAGTCGATAATCTGACCCAGTCTATCTGTTTTTATAAGTCCGTGCTTTTTAAAGATGGTATTTAAAAATATTATATTTTTTGCATCCTTGCTGCTGTGATCACCCAATACGATTATCGTCGTATTATCTTCTTCGCCACTAAGTTCTACTACGTCCAAAATCTCTCCCAGTCTCAAATCATGCCTATCCAAAGCCTTTCTAGCTTGGATAGAATTAAAACCATAATCGTGCCTGTTGGAATCTAACTCAATAAAATGAACCATACTGACATCAGGTTTGTAATTTATCAAGGAGTAAATATAATTCAAATGAGTAAAGTTATCTAGATTTGGCTGTCTTATCCCATCTAGTATTTGTGAATGTCGCATAAATAAATCTAGTTGAAATCTCTTAGATCCACTCATAAGAGACACTACGATTTGATTCGACCAAGGGCGATTGGAAAATATCTCCGGCAAATTATATTCAATTTTCGCCCCAGCACTTACGGGCCAAAGTAAAGACAAAACCCTATATCCATTTTCCGTAGCCAGTTCTTGAAAGGTTTTGCATTTAATATCCTTCGCATACCAATGCCAATCCGGTCTCTTGCGAAGATGTTGCTTCAATGTATTGTTAACAATCCCATGACGATTAGGATAACATCCTGTGGTTATGGATGTATGAGCAGGATAAGTGAGTGTGGGATAAACACTTTCCACTTCAAAAGAATATGAAGCTCCATCCAAAAGGCGTTTAAAATTAGGTTTTTCCTTTAAATAATCCATATCCACTTTGGATAAACCGTCAAATGATATAATGTGTAATTTTCTTTTCACAATAAATCCTCCCAAATAAGAGTATATCAGATTTGTGTATCTAAGTTGTAAAAATTTCATTAAATCAGAGAAATACAGTGTTTGACAATTTTACATTTTCCTAATATAATATTGTTATAAAATTTAAACTCATTCTTATTTTAGATTAGCGAGGTGAAAACAGTGTACAAAAATTATGGGATATTCTTAGAAGAACACGGAATCCGCGCATCTTCACAAAGAATTTTAATGTTAGAATATTTAATGCAAAACAACGTACACCCTACAGCTGACAAAATTTATATAGATTTGTCCAAAAAGTTACCTACAATTTCAAAGGCAACTGTATACAACAACTTAAAATTATTTTTGAATAAAGAAATAATAAAAGAAGTAAATATAGACAATAACGAAGTCCACTACGATATGATAATGGAAAATCACGCCCACTTTATTTGCAATAAATGCAATAAGATAGAGGACTTAAATATTAAAGCTGTAGAAATAGATACAAGCGAAATAGGCGATTACGAAGTCACTGGCCAAGATATATTCTTAAAAGGCACATGCAAAGAGTGTTTGGCGAAAGAAAAAAACTAATATTCAAATCTAGGATAAAATATAGCCGATAATGTAAAATCCACGACGAATCGTCGTGGATTTTTGTTGTTCAAATTTCAAATTATTTTATCAATTCAATCCATCTTTCATCTATTGCACCTTTTCTCATGCGCACATAAACGTGACTATTAGCAGCTTCCACTAGTTCATAATATCCCCAGTGTTCAGTTGTCAAGTCTGTAAATTTGTGGATTTCATTTCTGTGTTTCCTCATTCCTTCTTCAGTAACCTTTCTTTCAAACATTCTGTTTAAAATAGTAGCCGCTTCTGCTCTAGTTATCGGATTGTTTGGTTTGAAGGTTCCGTCTGGATAACCTTGGATTCTTCCATTTGCATATGCTTGATTTATAGCCTTTTCAGCCCAGTGCCCCTTCACATCATCAAATGGCGCTGTGCCAGATTTGTTCACATCAATCGGCATTAACATTTGGGCGAATTCCCCTCTTGTTATTGGATTTTGTGGTTTAAAGCTGCCATCTGGATAACCTTTCATCACTCCTGCTTTTACTACTGCGTTAATTACAGCATTATACCAGCCACTTGGAGTATCAGTAAACTTAGGCTCGCTGGAATCTGCAAGAGGATAATTTTTAAGTCGACTTATCATGGCTGCAGCTTCTGCCCTAGTCATATTTCCATTAGGCATAACTGTACCTTCAGGATATCCGAATATATAAGCCATGTGAACTTTGACCTCGTCATAATCAGGTTCTATAAATATCTCTTTTTCAATTACACTTGTGGAACCGAATAGTCCAGGAAGTACAATCGTAGGTGGTTGTGGCGTTGTAGGATAACCCTGTCTGCTTCTACTCCATTTGCAAGTAGTCTAATTTGAATATTAGGAGCTGGTCCTTCTAGGCCTTCCCATATCTTAGACACCTTTACAGAAGTTGTAGTAGGTGCTTGGGCTGTATTAGCTACGTGTATTTGGATAATGTTATTGCCCGTGTATTCAAATGAATATTCTCCGTCTCCTATGATGTTATATCCTGTAGGTGGAGTCGTCTCTTTAATTTTGTACTTGCCTATCTCTAGGTTTTCTAAAACAATTAAGCCATTTTCATCTGTAATATAATCTCCCACAAAGCTTTCATCTTCATCAAATAAAGCAAATTCTGCACCAGGCAATACTTTTCTTTCCAAGTCGGTCTTTTGAAGTACTAGATGATGATTCTTTGAAACATTGACTATTTCAAATGGCTCATCTGTGGAAGCATGCGTTCCATCAATGGTAACATTTCCATCGTGATCTACTACTACTGAAAAGTAAGCTTCTAGATTTACATAATTAGGAAGAGCTTCTACTTCTCGAAGTAGATAATCTCCCTCAACTAAATCTTCTATAAGAATAATCCCATCTGCATTTGAAACTAAATTTTCTCTTACTACATTTTTAGTGAAGAAATCCAGAAGTTCAAATTTCACACCTCCCAAAGGAGCCTTCGTCTTGAAATCTACTTTCTTTATAGAGAAACTACCTTCAGCAAGCTCGTAAGCTTTAGTATTTATAAATACATAGTCATATCCAATGGATCCCGAAGTTTTCTCTCTGGTAAATCCATCGTCATCTGCTGGAGCAATTTCTTCGATATCGTATTTATAAGCTACTCCATCAGAGTCATATTTTTCTAAATTATCAAAGATATACTCAGCACTAAAACCATTTTGTACATTACCAGTTAAAGTAATCCTCTTTTCTGGGCTCATACTATTTCCATTTTGCATCAATTCAAAAGTTGCTTCGTATCCACTATTTTCATTAAGATCACTGCGCCAAATCTT
>JAAZCH010000460.1 GCA_012513395.1 Tissierellia bacterium | reverse complement strand
TCCAAGTCTTTAGTAGGCCAAAAGTTTACCAACTTAATTTGCTGGTTTAAAGAGCCTATGCGGTCAATACGGCCAAATCTTTGGATAATCCTTACAGGGTTCCAGTGGATATCGTAATTTACAAGATAATCGCAGTCTTGCAAGTTCTGTCCTTCAGAAATACAGTCAGTGGCAATAAGAATATCAATATGTTTGGTTACTTCCGGATAAATCTTGGAACACTCCTTTGAAATAGGCGAAAACAGAGTCAGTATAGTATTTATGTCTGTCATCTTAACTGACCTTCTCAGTTCTTTTGGTATAGGTAAGGTTGAATGATTGTCTCCACTACCTGTTACAATAGCAGAGTATATACCTCTTTTAGCAAACTCTTCAGATAAGTTTTGATATAAATACCTGGCCGTATCTGCAAAGGCTGTAAATATTACTACCTTCCTGTTATCAGGATTTATAGGGTTCTTAATCTTGTTTTCTATTAAGGTTCTTAGCTCTGTGAGTTTGGCATCTCTATCAGGGGTTACATTTATGGCTTCCAAAAGAATGGTTTCCAGCTTGTCCTTGTCAGCTAAGAGGTCTTGCTGCCACTTTATAAGGTCCATATCTTGCAATAGAACCTTGACATTATTGCCAAACATTAAGTTATCGTATTCAGGGTCATCTATATCTATATCGCTAATATCCATCTCTGCATCATAATCGAATTGCTTTTTCTCTATGGCCTCAAGGGTCTTATCTATCTTATAGAGAATGTTCTCAACAGTTAAAGCAAAGGAGTTGATAGAGCTTTCCATTCTTTTCAATATTCCAACACGCATTAGTCCTACTAAACTTTGTTCCCTATCTGTCTGTCTAAAGACACTATTATTTGTGCCCACTGTCATATCATACTTTTTCTCGTAAGCCACTCTTTTTTCAGGGAGTACATATCCTAAAGGCGAGTAGACACACAGGGTAAGCTTTTTAATAAGTCTATTGATTTCCTCTATAGGTGGAAATTCACCTTCAGTATCAATGATAGGATACCTGTTCTCAGGGGTTAGTCTGGTGGGGAACTTGCCTATTTCTTCTAAGTTGTAATACTTCTCTATATGCTTTCTTGAACGGGCAATAGTTACTGTATCAAGTAGCTTAAAGTAGTCTAAGTCCATCATATTGACAAAGGTTTCTGTTGTTCTTTCAGGGTCAGGAAGTTCAGACCACCTATTAAATACAGCTTGTGCTTTTCTAAGTATAAGTTCAAGATTATCTAAGCCAACACTTGCAAAGGCATCATTTCTGCCCTCTGTTATAAATGCTATCTGGTTCTTAATATCGTTCATCTTATTGTTTACAGGCGTTGCTGATAACATTAAGACCTTGGTCTTAACGCCAGCCTTTATAATATCATTCATAAACCTCTCATATCGAGTGATACGCCCTTTGACTGGTGGATTGTTTCTAAAGTTGTGGCTTTCATCGATTACAACAAGGTCATAGTTAGACCAATTAAGGGTAGCAAGGTTAATCTCTCCAGAGTAGCCACTTGTACGACTAAGGTCAGTATGATTTAGAACATCGTAATTGAACCTATCACCAGAAAAGATATTCCGTTTATCATTCATGGTATATACAGTCCAGTTTTCACGAAGCTTCTTGGGTACGATAACTAGAACCCTATCATTTCTTAATTCATAATATTTAATAACTGCTAGAGCAGTAAATGTTTTACCTAGTCCAACACTGTCAGCGATGATACATCCGTTGTACTTTTCAATTTTATCAATGGCTCCCATAACACCGTCTTTCTGAAATTTATACAGCTTATTCCAGACTAGGGTCTCTTTAAAGCCTGTACGACTTTTAACAATATTGTCTTCGGTTAGTTCGTCAAGGTAGTTGTTGAATATATTGTAGAGAGTAACAAAGTAGATAAACTCAGGGGTATTCTCTTTATAAAGGATACGCATTTGCTCAAGAACCTT
>JAAZCH010000392.1 GCA_012513395.1 Tissierellia bacterium | reverse complement strand
TATTTTATTGAAATAAATTCAAAACTATTATAAGATTATTGTAGACCAATACCAGCTGTTGAGAAATATTTGTTATCTTTGGAGAAAGCTTTATCTTGAAAAAGTATTGCTAATAAATTTATTTGAGGAGGTCAAAATGGACAATAAGAAAATGAAGACTAGTGGTCTTAGCTTGCCAATTAAAATTTTAATTGCATTAGTTGTAGGAGCTATAGTTGGATTTGTAGTAGGAGAAAAAATTGTTGTAATAAAACCTTTAGGCGATATATTTCTTAGATTATTACGAATGACGATTGTTCCTCTTGTATTTTGTTCGATAATTACAGGTATATCAGGTATTTCTGACTTAGCTAGACTTAGAAAAGTAGGAGTTACATTTATTAAATTTTGGCTACTATCATCAGCTTTAGCAGCAATATCAGGAATTGTAATGGCTAGCATTTTGAAACCCGGGGTTGGAATTGTTTTACCAAATACTGGTGAAATAGCTAACGCAGATATCAATATGGTGGACACTTTAGTGGGTTGGATTCCAGAAAATGCTTTCAATGCTTTAAGTTCAGGAAATATGATTCAAGTTATTATTTTTGCTGTATTTGTAGGAATTAGTATTGTTTTAATAATTGACACTAATGCCGGCCAAACAATGTATAAATTTTTTGAAGCTGCAAATGAATTGATGCAAAAGATGGTATCAATAGTACTTAAAGTAGCTCCAATAGGAGTATTTGCACTGATGGCAAATGTTACAGGAACAGTAGGGGGCATTGCTTTATTGGGGATTGGAAAAATGTTAATAACTCAATATTTAGCTTATGTTTTAGTTATTATATCATATGGTTTTTTATTAAAATTTATTTTAGGATTAAATCCAATTCAACATTTTGTCAATGTTTTTCCTGCAATGGTTTTGGCATTTACGACTCAAAGTAGTAGTGGAACTATACCAGTAACTATGGAAGTAACAAAAAATCGTTCTGGCGTTCCGGAAGATATAGTAAATGTAATTACTGCTCCAGCAGCTACGATAAATATGCAAGCTTGTAGTGCGGAAATGCCTATTTATGCAATTTTCGCTGCTCAAATATATGGTTTACAATACGAACCATTGCAATTTATACAAATTATTATTTTAGGAATAGTAATGGCAGCAGGCGTTGGAGGAGTCCCAGGAGGAGGGATTATGATGTCGGCGGTAATGCTAGAAATCATGGGTCTACCACTGGATATAGTGCCTTGGATTGCGGGGGTATATTTGCTAATAGATATGCCTAATACTATGTTAAATGTTACTGGGGATACTGTAGGTATGGTTTATACTGCAGAAAAATTAGGAGAATTAGACAAAGATATATATAATTCAAGTAAAAGATAAACTAAGAGGAGAAGAAATTGGATAACAAAATAAATATACCAACAGCTGGAATATGTGGTCATATTGGAGTAGGACATGCACACAGTCATTTGGGATTTATTCAAGATGATAGTGCAGGATTTTCAGTAGTAGCAACTTTATTAAAAGATACATATCCAGCTAATACTAAAATAAAATCAGTTAATGTGGATTTAGAAAAAGCTATTATATCTGTATTTACATATGATAATGGTCATGGAGAAGTTTTTGTACCTAGTGGAATGACACCATGGGAAAAGAAGATTATTGAAACAATAAAAGATGAAGATGGAATTTTTAGTCAACGAATAGTATTGGAATCCTTCGGAAGAATATATGGTCAAGGAGCCATGGAAGTCGCTGCTTCTTTACAAGGAGCTATAGCATTAAGCGTATTAGATACTTTTTATAAAAAATATCCTAAGAATTTTCTTATTGAAGATGAGGACATTCCTGGAAATAATGGCAAAATTTTAGGTACTTATATTGAAATCGATGGAATAACTCTTTCAGTGCTTCTTACGATTAATAGCACAGTAGGGGGTCTAGGACCTGTTGAAGACATGGAGGGCAACATTTCGCTTGGCAATAAAGGAAAGTTAATGAAAAAATTGAATCTAGAAAAACTTCCTACGATAATCGTTGAGAGTAAAAACTATTCTCCTCAAGGATGTGACCATTTAGAAGAAAATACTTTTTTGATTAGAGGAAATAATGAATTTGACAATATAACAGTAGCAAAATCTTTGGTAAAAGCTTCAGAGGATTTAAATATGCCTTACGATTACAATTTTAAAGCATTTCCCAGAGATACCAATATATTGTTTGAAAATTCCCAGAGTCTAGCTAATGAAATTATCAAGCTTGGAGAAAAATTTAAAAAAGCTGAAACCTCTAGGGAAAAAGTGGAAGTAATTTGGAAATTGAATAAATTATCTAGAGAGGATGCAGGAGGGGTTACATTTATGTCCAACGATTTAAATGAAAGTGTTGGAGGAGCTGGAGCCTTGAAGGGAACATCTGCGATTTTGTCTTTGTTAGTTACTCCAAAATACATTAAATACGAAAAGATTCCCTATATGACAGAAAAAGACGTAGATGACTATTTAAAAATTATTAAAAAAGCAGTCGAAATACTATCTAATGATATAGATAATGCAGTTTATGAATTAGAAGGAAAATGGGATTTTAAAGAAGAAAAGTTTGAATACTTATTTGAAGATAATATGGAGGTATAATTTGGAAAAAATATTAGTAATAGAAACTGGTGGGACATTTGCGACTGAAAGTGTAGATGGTGTACGGTCTTTGGGAGCTGGAAAGGGTATCTATGGGAAAGGAGAAATCTTAGAAAGACAAGAAAAGTATGGATTTGAATTTGAAGTTATTCGTCCTTTGTTCATGTTAAGCGAAGATATGACTTTTAATACTCAAAATGTAATTTTAGAAGCTTTAAATGCTATTGACTACGAAAAATATAAAGGCGTGGTATTTATCCACGGAACTGATACTATGGCTTATTCTGCAAATCTATTTAGCTTTTTATTTTCAAATAAAGGCATACCAATAGTTATGGTAGGTGCTAATCATCCTCTAGATATGGATATTTCCAATGGTACAATTAACTTTGCTTCTGCAATAGATTTTATATTTAATGTGGGCGTTCAAGGAGTTTATGTAATATACCGAAATGAAATGGATGAGATTGTAGTTCATTTAGGATCTAGGATAGAGCAAATGGACCAAGTAATTGATGGATATTTCAGTTTTAAAAACCGTGAGTTCGGATATTTTGAAGACGGAGAATTTATTCAAAATGTAAACTCCCCAGAGCTAGACGAGATCCAAAGAAAAGAAAATCCATACGGCTCTGAATTTAAATTAGAAAATCCTAATGTGTTGAAAATCCTTCCTTACGTGGGACTTAAATATGATACGATAAATCTAGATGGAGTAGACGCAGTAGTTCACGGAACCTACCATTCAGGAACAGTAAATACAAATAGCGAACTTCCAGAATGTTCTATTAATACATTGATTCAAAGAGCGAAAGAAAAAGACATTCCGGTATTTGTTGGGGAAGTAGAATCTGGCTTTGACCAATACGAAACTGCAGAAGCTTTAAAAGCTGAAGATAATTTTTATACAATTTACGACACTTCTATTGAAAATTTATATATGAAAGTATGCTTAGGACTTTCAAAATTTAAAGGCGAAGAGCTCTTGGAATACTTAAATACAGATATTTTCTTTGAAAAATTTAAATAATAAAGTGTAAAGTAAATTAGTTATAGAATCTGGATAAAAATAGAATAAAGAATCCAAAACCTGTGGTTGAATTTTAAATTCGACAACAGGTTTTTTTAAGGATCAAAATTCCAAATAAGCATTTACTCAAGAAAAATCCAAGACTATTACAAATAAAATAGTATTAATAAAAAATTAGTACTATAAAATAAAATAGTACCTTGCATTACAAGATACTCTATGATATTATATAGCCAAAGTGAGGTAGATGTTATGAATGTACAATTTAAAAAGGGAGTTTTAGAACTTTTAGTTTTCTCACTACTCAAAGATCGAGATCATTATGGCTACGAAATGGTGGAAAAAATCTCCGATCATATAGATATTTCTGAGGGTACTATTTACCCACTTCTTCGAAGATTGAGTAATGACGGATTCGTCACCACCTACCTTCAAGAATCCCAAAGTGGACCTCCTAGAAAATATTATAAATTGACTGAGAGTGGTTTTGAAAATTACGAATATCAAGTGGAAGATTGGTTTGATTTTACAAATAAAGTAAATGAGTTATTGAGAGGTGAAGCATGAACAAGCGAGATTATCTAGATTTGCTTAGATATTATTTAAGAGATTTACCACCTGTTGTGATAGAAGATATCGTATACGATTACGAAGAACATTTCAGAGCTGGGCTAGAAAATGGTAAAACCGAAGAACAAATTGCCGATGAATTA
>JAAZCH010000391.1 GCA_012513395.1 Tissierellia bacterium | reverse complement strand
TTAAGACTATATTTGAGTAAAGGTAATGTCAAAATGGAAATAGCAGTAGCTAAAGGAAAGAAACTCTACGACAAGAGAGATTCCATAGCAGAAAGAGATTCTAAAAGAAGAGTAGATAGAGCACTTAGAGAAAGTGTAAAATATTAAGAAAATGGTTGGCAAATGCTGACCATTTCTTAATAGATAATATGGAGGTATAATTTGGAAAAAATATTAGTAATAGAAACTGGTGGGACATTTGCGACTGAAAGTGTAGATGGTGTACGGTCTTTGGGAGCTGGAAAGGGCATCTATGGGAAACGAGAAATCTTAGAAAGACAAGAAAAGTATGGATTTGAATTTGAAGTTATTCGTCCTTTGTTCATGTTAAGCGAAGATATGACTTTTAATACTCAAAATGTAATTTTAGAAGCTTTAAATGCTATTGATTACGAAAAATATAAAGGCGTTGTTTTTATCCATGGAACTGATACTATGGCGTATTCTGCAAATCTATTCAGCCTTCTATTTTCAAATAAAGGAATACCAATAGTTATGGTAGGTGCTAATCATCCTCTAGATATGGATATTTCCAACGGTACAATCAACTTTGCTTCTGCAATAGATTTTATATTTAATGTGGGTGTTCAAGGAGTTTATGTAATATACAGAAATGAAATGGATGAGATTGTAGTTCATTTAGGATCTAGGATAGAGCAAATGGATCAAGTAATTGATGGATATTTCAGTTTTAAAAACCGCGAGTTCGGATATTTTGAAGACGGAGAATTTATTCAAAATGTATACTCCCCAGAGCTAGACGAGATCCAAAGAAAAGAAAATCCATACGACTCTGAATTAAAATTAGATAATCCTAATGTATTGAAAATCCTTCCCTACGTGGGACTTAGATATGATAAGATAAATCTAGATGGAGTAGACGCAGTAGTTCACGGGACTTACCACTCAGGAACAGTAAATACAAATAGCGAACTTCCAGAATGCTCTATTAATACTTTAATTCAGAGAGCTAAAGAAAAAGACATTCCGGTATTCGTTGGAGAAGTAGAATCTGGTTTTGACCAATACGAAACTGCAGAAGCTTTAAAAGCAGAAGATAATTTCCATACAATATATGATACTTCAATTGAAAATTTATATATAAAAGTATGCTTAGGGCTTTCAAAATTTAAAGGCAAAGAGCTGTTGGAATACTTAAATACAGATATTTTCTTTGAAAAATTTAAATAATAAAGTGTAAAGTAAATTAGTTATAGAATCTGGAAAAAAATAGAATAAAGAATCTAAAACCTGTGGTTGAATTTTAAATTTAACAACAGGTTTTTTTAGGACCAAAATCCCGAATAAGCATTTATTCATGAAATAATCCAAGACTATTACAAATAAAATAGTACTAACAAAAAATTAGTACTCAGAACGATGACAAACCCATTATTAAGGTCGGAATATCATTCTTTTTCGAGCGTATATGGCCCGCCGGCCTGAGGGTACTCGAAAAAGAATGATATGGATACCTTTGTCAACAGTCTCTAGTACTAATAAAAAATTAGTACTGTAATATCATATAGTATCTTGTATTACAAGATACTATATGATATTATATAGCCAAAGTGAGGTAGATGTTATGAATGTACAATTTAAAAAGGGAGTTTTAGAACTTTTAGTTTTCTCACTACTCAAAGATCGAGATCATTATGGCTACGAAATGGTGGAAAAAATCTCTAATCACATAGATATTTCTGAGGGGACTATTTATCCACTACTTAGAAGATTGAGTAATGATGGATTCGTTACAACTTATCTCCAAGAGTCTCAAAGTGGACCTCCGCGAAAATATTATAAATTGACTGAGAGTGGTTTTGAAAATTATGAGTATCAAGTGGAAGATTGGTTTGATTTTACAAACAAAGTAAACGAATTATTGAGAGGTGAAGCATGAACAAACGAGATTATCTAGATTTGCTTAGATATTATTTAAGAGATTTACCACCTGTTGTGATAGAAGATATCGTATACGATTACGAAGAACATTTCAGAGCTGGGCTAGAAAATGGTAAAACCGAAGAACAAATTGCCGATGAATTA
>JAAZCH010000390.1 GCA_012513395.1 Tissierellia bacterium | reverse complement strand
TCTTTAATCGATTAGAGTCCGAAAGAACTTTGAATATTAGTGCTGCATCAATTTCATTCATATTAATCACCTCGTATTGATAACTGTCTATATGTTAAAGCATATATTGATGAATGTCAATATGAGTTTCTTTATATTATACCGTGACCTATTATTATTGAATCTTTTTTTGTATGAAAATCCGCGTAGAACCAAACTTATTTAGTACTACGCGGTTGATAAAAGGTAATTAAAAGTTATCTATCAAATTATCGGTCAATGTATTTAGCACTCATTGATGGGATAGACTGTGAAGCTCCTAAAACAGTTTTATAGGTATATATACCTGTTGTTGTACCATAACAGGTCACCCAATCATCTTCTACAATGTCACTAGATGTTGTTACTACCATATACACATCATCCCAACTACTGCCACCGCTTGTTATTCTGAAACACCCATTACCACAATCTTGAATTACTTTTCCATATATTTTTATGTGTTCTCCTGTGCTGCTTGCTCTTAACTGATTTTTATAATCCAAGTTAGAACAGCTATCTTTGAACTGCGACTCACTTAAATCAGAACAGGTAACATCCATTGAAACATCTTGCCCGTTAACTGAAATTATAACTGTACTTGTCTCTCCCGAAGCTAAAGTAACGGGTTCTTTTATTTTCCAGTCCGTATATGTCTTTACCCCTTCTGCTACACCAGTATTGAATTTTTCTGTTACAAGAATCCCCTCTGAATCTGCATCAATTGTAACACCTGCTTTTGTACTGCCAGTATATGTTGCAATAATGCCCTCCCCTGATCTTGGGTTTGTATAGCTATTACCATCGAAAGATTTTATTACAGTTTCTACTAATGCATCTGTACCTCTAACTCCATCTTTTTCTTCATACACTACAACTTTAAAACATGAAGAATCGAAACAATCTTCAAGCTCAACACAATTATTTGATGGAATAATTTCTGAGATTCCCTTGGAAGCATCCGCAATGTGCTCTTGCTCTTTATTATATTCAAGATCGTAGTCTTCTGTGTACACAACCTCTAAAACGGCCATAACTTTTCTATTTTGTTCAATTGAATAACGTGCGATAGTATCTTCCGATGGGGATTCAATTTCGCTAAAGGTTGTTGGTACTTCATAGTTCAACCCATGTAAGGTAGCTTTATTCATTTTCTCAAAGCTATTTATATTAAATTTTGAAAAATAAATAAATGAGTAGAATAGAATTATTAATAATAAAACTATTCCTGCTATAATTCCAAATTTTTTTGCAGACCTTATTGCTTCGTGCATTTTTAAGTCATCTTCTTTTTTAAGTCTCTCCTTTTCTTCCTCTTCTTTTCTTTTCACAATCTCAAATTCTTTACTATATTGTTCTATTAGTCTATCAGAATCTTTCCAACCTTCCAAAGATTTCAGTTTCTCTATTGCTTCTCCTTTTTCTTTGGATGTTTCTTTCCCACCTAGAGATATAGCTAAATCATATAAGTCATTCTTCCTTATCTCTTCTTTTTCTTCTTCAGTAAGTTCTTCTGGTAGGGAAGATGTTATTGTTATACTTGTTGACTCACCTTTCAAAACATTTTTTGCTTTTTTTAAAAAACTATTATTTATATTTTTTTTCGGTATTTCTACATCTTTATCAATTTTATCAAGTTCAAAAGTTGTATCAAGTATCTCTTTTTTCTTTTTATCAAAATCTTCTTGGGTAATAATACCCTCATCAAGCAATTCTTTATACTGTTTTAACAATTCAAACTTATCCATACTAGATTCCTTTCTTGCCAGATAGCTATTCGCTTTAAATACACTTTTTAATTATTTAAAATTTCACCCTTCAAGGATTCAAACTGCTTTTCGTTTATTACTCCATCATCGAATAAAGCCTTTACTTTTTTTAGCTTTTCTATAGATTCATATGTTGTTGTAGAATCCTCCACACAATAGTTTTTGAACTTATCATCATCTAACAAAATTTCATATTTTGCTTCTTTTCTTAAATATAAACCACATGTGAAATATGCAATTACAGTAAGTGTGAAATAGTTTATTGAAAGAAGTAATGGGATAGAGATTAAAAAAGATATAAAGCTGAAATATTTGACAAATTTGATATATTTTTTAAACCGAAAATCAATCAATGGATAAAATAGGACTGAAAGAAGAATAATTGGCACAAATAAAATAACAGCTAGCAACGAAGAATCTGGTTCAGATATTAATACAAAAATAAAGCCAAGGACGGATATAATTGGAAAATATAGTAATAGCTTATTTATTCTTTTCAATATCGCAAAAGCTAGTAAACCTTCTGTTAATGAAAATATTAATAACGGATATTCTCTGTTAAATATGACACCTATTACAATAAACAAACTCGCAAGAGACAATAAACTTCCTGTTATAGTACTAGATTTTGATTTTTTTATGCCTGTATTCATTTTTCACCACAATAATCTTTCATTCCCTAATAGCCTTTTTAAAGGTGTATTCTGTCAAGAATACACCTTTGCTCTTTATTTAAATTGGATTATTATTCAGCTAAAACTAAAGTAAAGAATTCACTTATTGTTAGAACTCAAATTTATCCACTATTTTCTTTGCATCATTGCCGTAAATATCTAATCCCTCTGCTTTATAGAATTTAAAATTGGGGATTCCGAAGAGCTGACATAGCTCACTAATGTAAAACTCTATAGAACTCTCTTTTGGAATATATCCGCCCGCTGTCGTGATATACACAAGTTCTTTTGCATTGCACATTCCAGTCGGTACTCCTCCTGGATATCCAAAT
>JAAZCH010000389.1 GCA_012513395.1 Tissierellia bacterium | reverse complement strand
TTTAGGAAAGATTGTGGAAATAGGAAACGTAGATGATGTCATAGGAAATCCAAAGCATCCTTACACAAAGGTGTTATTGTCCTCAGTGCCAGTGGCAGATCCAGACTACGAAAGAGTCTCTATAGAAATCGACGACGAACTACCAGACCAAATCAATCTACCAGAAGGCTGCAGATTCGGCCCAAGATGTCCATACTTCCAAGACATCTGCCTAACATGCGACCACAGTTTAATAAAATGTGGAGAAGAGCATTTTACCGCTTGCATATTGGAAAATACACTGTAGCGGTCGCATTGTATGCGACAGGAAAATTCGAGTTCCATCTCGAATTTTCCAAATTGTACCACAACTTTGTAAGATAGTATGTATAGTTTAAATTTAAAAACAGTATCCAACATTTTTTGCTGGATACTGTTTCATTTTATTTTATTTACTTTTCAATATATACGCTGAAGGTATCTTCGTCCCATCTTATATTATATTCAAATGCTTCTGCAATATATCTTAAGGGAACGTACTTCTCATCTTCGTAGACGAAAGGCTTCACGTCCATCTCTTTTACGTCCCCATTTATGTCACGCAACCTGCTACTGTACAAGGTCATTATAATATGAGGCTTGTAATCTCCTGTGCTGATGATAATATCTTCAGTATCTAAGTCAAATGTTGCAGAAAGTTTTAGTATTTCAAACATTTGCCTTAAAGGTATAAAAGTTCTGGAATCCCTTATATAATTTTTCATCTCGTCCTTTAACTCTCCATTTAAATATACCTTAACATCAGTCAAAACGTCATATCCCAATTCTTTGTATGTGTCCATCAAATCGTCTTTAACTTTTCCTAAGTCATAGGGTATAACCGAATTTTCTTCAAGCTGATATTCTAGTGGATAATCAAAGCGTTGCATCTTATCTAATAATCCCATCAAAGGCACGCTGGACAAGTCATTAGCCATAGCCGCCTTAACAAATAACTTCCCATCTCTATCTTCTATAATAAGTCTGTATCTAGAAACCGTAGTGGATTCTTGACCGCCATCTAAAAATTTTACAACCCAATCAATTGTAACATCATATAGACCATCTTCTATGGTTTTCAAATCTCCATGGGAAGATCTATATTCCACTAACTCCCAATTTCTTTTAGAAAGCTCTTGTTTTAATTTCCCAATTTCTCTTTTGTCATGGATAAATTGCTTTAATTTTTCATTGTCTACGGCGTCCCAGTCCAACTCATCTTCTTTGCTGAAATCCGACAGTGTAGACTTCACAAACTCATTAGCAAATTCAATGATTTCTGTTTCTCTTTCGGTATACGCATAAGTGATTGTATCAAGACCAAATATTAAAATCAACGCAATCCCAAATGTAAATAGTTTCTTGTTCATGGTTTCATCCTTTCTTACGGAAGATAAACTTCTTCTATTTCTAATGCTGTTCCGTTTTTGTCGTTTATTTTTATGATTGTTTTCGAGTCTTGGGCGTCCATATGATTTTTGAAATCTTCTTTTGATACCGTTATTTTTTCTCCAGATACGTCTTTCGGATTAATTATACTATAGACCGTATCATACG
>JAAZCH010000388.1 GCA_012513395.1 Tissierellia bacterium | reverse complement strand
AATATAATATCATATTATTTATAAATGAATTATAAAATTTAAAATATTTTTGGTAGTCGAAGTTGCGTCTTGGCTTGGACGTGTTACTATGTTTTACAACAAAAAAACGAGCATTGAGCCCGTTTTTTTTGCGGTACGTTAAGGTTACCATACCCTGCGATGAGCTAGATTAAATCTAGTTTCAAATCTCCGTCTTTTATCCATCCTACTTTTCTCATAATATTTCCAATAGTAGGAGTTAAAATCATTGGAATAATTATATAAAGCAATAATATCCCAGCCCATACTTTCGTAGATGAACCCATAGTATTTAGTGTTTCTATAATTCCAACTAATCCACTAGTTCCCATGCCGGCACCAATGGAGCTATTTTCCATTTGAAATAACACCGTTGCCATAGGGCCAGTAATTGCAGATACGATTACAGCTGGAATCCAAAGTGCGGGATTTCTTACTAAATTAGGGACTTGAAGCATGGACGTTCCTAAACCTTGGGCAGCTACTCCTCCCCAACCATTTTCTTTAAAGCTTAAAAATGCAAACCCGACCATATGGGCACAACATCCGGCAGTGGCAGCACCTGCGGCAATTCCAGAAAGTCCAAGCATCATACAAAGAGCAGCACTGCTAATGGGAAGTGTAAGCACAGCACCAACTACTACTGATACAATAATTCCCATTAAAAATGGTCGTAGAGTAGTAGCGTACATAATAAATTCGCCAGTTGCAGTCATAAATCCACCGATTGGAGGTCCAACTAAAGATGCTATAAAAACTCCCATTAAAATTGTAATAGCAGGAGTCAAAACTATATCCAATTTTGTTTCTTTAGAAATCATCTTGCCAAACTCAGCTCCCACTAAAGCTGCACAAAACGCACCTGCCGGACCACCGAGAGCATTTCCAGCAGTTCCTGTAATTGTAGATGCAAATAATACAAGTGGTGGAGATTTCAAGGCATAAGCTACTGCCACGCCTATGGCAGCTCCTGTCATCTGTTGAGCTATCGGCCATATAGTTTCACTTAAAAATAAAATATTTAACTGTTTTCCTATGGTGTTTAATATCGTGCCTACAAGCAAAGATGCAAATAGTCCGTAAGCCATCAAACCCAGTGCCTCTATAAAATATCTTTGGACTGATATTTCTATATCTTTCTTTTGTAAAAATTCCTTTAATTTAGTTCCCATTTTATTATTAATTTCCCCTTTAAAAGTCCAAAATTTCGACTTTATTTATTCTATCTATTCTAATACAGAAAGAATAAATTCTCCACTTTTATTTAAAATAAAAACTCCTTGATATCTCTCAAGGAGTCAAAGTGATGGCAAACTTTTATTACCAATCGTAATTTTCCAAATTTCCTTCAAATTCTATTTTTTCTTCAAATATTATATCTTCGTACCAATATGGTATCTCTACTTCTTCTGTTAGGAGTTTTTCTTGCCATTTTTCGTCGGTAAGTCTTTCTTCAGAAATGAATTCGTGGTAGGTAAATACTCCGCCTCTACCTAAATGAAGTTCTCCGTCTTGGGGATATACTACATATATCTCTGCCGGTTTTCCTGTGGCTATGGAGGAATATCCTTCTGGAACTCCCACTGAATTCTCTGCTACACTCATAAGGTCCACCACTACTGGCATTCTTCTGTCTGTCTCGTTTTCTATCTCATACCAATAGGATAAACCGTGTTCTCCTTCTCCTTGAACAAATCTTACTGCTATACCTTCCATCCAACCGCCTATTTGGAATAGTTGTTGGTAATCGTCTTCTGTGAAGGCTTCCTCATTTAATTCTTTTTTAGAAAGCCTAATCATTTCATTTACAATCTCTTGGAATCTATCTAACTTGTGTTTTTGATCTTCAGAAAGCATTTCTCTGTCTTCTAAATTTACTTTTGTATATTCCAATAGCCAAGATAGTTTTTCAAATAATTCTAAATTAGGCTCTACATAACCCTTAGGTATTTCTACAGGACCACCACCGCCCATTTCTGCCATAACTTGTTTTCCATACAAAACTGTATCGTGTTTTAGTTCTGCATAGGAGCCTAAAGCACTGACTAAGTCTTTTCTT
>JAAZCH010000387.1 GCA_012513395.1 Tissierellia bacterium | reverse complement strand
CTGGTGGCACCATATTTTTTTTAAAAAGCTGGAGATTCAGCTTTTTTATTTTTAAAATTTTTCTAGTTTTCTTAATTTTCTTAAAATCAAAAATCCCAAAAATGAACCAATTAATGATGAAGGCAGAAAGAATGGAATATAATAATAAAATTTATCCAAAGGAATTCCATATACATATTTCATAATTGGGTAGGAAACTATTGCACTAATAATTCCCGTTCCAATAACCTCTCCTATCAAAGCCATATAAAACTTTTTAGTATATTTATAAAATACACCTGCTAGAAAAGCACCAAAAATTGCTCCGGTAATTGCTAAAATGCTTCTACCTATCATCATTCTAAGTATTCCTGTTACTAATGCAGCTAAGGTTCCATACCAAGGTCCTAAGAAAACAGCTGTTATTACATTTATACAGTGTTGAAATGGCGCCATCTGTGGAAAATACACAAATGTCGACAGTACAAAGGCTAAAGAAGAAAACGTTGCAGTTAATAGCATCTTTTTTAAAGTATCACATGTTCTTTTTACTTTTAATTTATTAACTCTCACTTATAAATCCCTCCACATTTTTGTAAGATTAGAATAAAAATAAAAAACTATTTACCAACACAGTAAATAGACAAGAAAATCTCAAGATTAACAAAAGAACCTTATGTATTTCCCTACGTTGGCATTATCCAAATCAGGTTTTAAGGGTAAAAGCTAACAGCTTACTCTCAGAACGTTATACGAACTCCCCATTATTTTTATTATAACTTAATAATAATTTATTGCAACCAAATACAATTAAGAACAATCTGTGAAGTTTCTTAAAACTTTCTAAATTTATCAATTTGTAATAAATATATGTAATTAGATATGCTATACTATCCAAGATGAAATGAGGAGGTAATTATGTTTAAAAAATTAACACAAATAATAACATTATCCCTAGTAATACTTATGATGGCAACGCCGGCACTTGCAGATGCTGTGGTGGGCGATGAAATTATAAGTCTAGGTGCTGATTTAACTGTAGATCAAAAAAATTCTATATTAAATGAACTGGATGCTAGTAACGCGGAAATTATCGAAGTAACTAATGCTGAAGAACATAAATATTTAGGTGGAATAATCTCATCTGAAAAGATAGGAAATATTGCAATTTCATCTGCAAAATTAACTATCTTGAATGATGGCAAAGGCGTAGATGTAGATGTGTCAGATAATATTACTTATATAACTGAAGAGATTTACAGAAATGCACTTATTACAGCAGGTATAGAAGATGCAGAAGTAAAAGTGACTGCACCATTTAAAGTAACTGGAACTGGAGCTTTAACTGGCATCATGAAAGCTTACGAAACATTGACAGGAGAAAGTATCTCTGATGAAGTTAAAAAAGTTGCCAACGAAGAATTGGTAATCACTACAGAACTAAGCCAACAAATAGGAGATATTGATACTAGTAAAATTGTCAATGATATAAAGATTGCTTTTTCTGAGAATATGCCAGAAACAGAAGAAGAAGCGAGAACAATAATTGTAAATGTCTCAAATAACTACAATGTTAATCTAACAGATAGCCAAGTCAATCAGCTAGTAGGATTGTTTATGAAGATGAAAAACGCCAATGTGGATTGGGATAAGGTAGCAAAAACTGCTCAAAAATATTCTCAAGATGCTGTGGATTATTTAGCCACAGAAGATGGCCAATCATTTTTACAATCTATAAAAGTTTTCTTTAACAGCTTAATTGATTGGATTTCAAATTTGTTTAAGTAAAAATAAAAGAATTCTAAGTTAAATTTAATTTAGAATTCTTTTTTTGTCTTTAAATATGATTATTAATATTAACGTCAAAGTAGCTATGATTATTGTGGTTCCACCAGGTTTTAAGTTTAAGTAATAAGAAAGTATAAGTCCTGATATCATAAACATAAACCCTAAAATACTAGATATCACAATAGTTTTAAAATAGCTTTTTTTTAATTGAATGGCACAGGCTACGGGAATTATTAACATGCTGGAAATTATCATTACGCCAATAGTTCTAGAACCTACAGCAATCGTGATAGCTGTTAATATGGTAAAGATAAAGTTTACCAATTTTACATTTATGCCAGATACTCTCGCCCCTTCTTCATCAAAGGATATATATTGGAGTTCTCTATAAAAGTAGGTAGAAAACAAAAATACAATTAGACAAAGTAAGACCACAATTAGTAGTTCGTCTTTTGCAACTGCCACTATGGATCCGAATAAAAAGGATTCTAAATTCGATGCTCCTTTAACAAAATCTGTCAACACACTGGCTAATCCTATACTAAAACTCATTACGATAGTAGTCGAGATAGATGAATGGCCTGGAAATTTTGAGCGAAGATATTCAATAAGAATGCTAGCTATCATGCAAATTAATATTGATGTAATGACAGGATTAATCCCTATTATTACTCCAAACATCACACCCACCAATGAAGTATGCGATAGTGCATCTCCGATAACAGAGATATTTTTATTTACAATAACTATTCCTATTAAAGGCATTACGATGGAAAGTAAAGCACTTACAATAAAGGCCCTTTGCATAAAATCATATTGTAATATACTTATCATATCTCTTTTACCTTTCCATTTTCAATTTTAAAAATTCGATCTGTGTATTTAGAAATTTCTAATAGGTCATGGGTAATCATCAAGATGGTTATTTTATGATGTTCGCTTTGATGATGAAGTAGTTCCAGAAAACTATTTTTAGATTCTTCGTCTAACCCTATTAGGGGTTCATCTAGTAGTAAAACTTTAGGATTAGATATTAAAGCTTTGCCTAGCATTGCTTTTTGTTTTTGCCCGCCAGACAAATCTCCATATAGTGAATACTTTTTATCTTTCAACCCTACGATTCCCAACATCATATCTATCTTACTATCTATTAATTTGTTAATTTTTCCAAAACGTTTTATTTCATTGCGCAGATTTAGTGCAAAAATCTCCCTGATAGTAATGGGAAAATTCGTAGAAGTTGCTGCACTAAGTTGTGGGACATATCCGATATTTTCTTTATTTTCAATAAATACTTCTCCACTAGTAGAAGACAACTCTCCGATGATTATCTTCATCAAGGTACTTTTTCCCGTTCCATTTTCACCTACTATGGCAATAAATTCTCCTTCATTGACACTAAAGGAGACATCTTGAAATATTAAATTATTAGTATATGCAAAGGAAATATCCCTCAACTCAATTATCTTATTCATTTAAAGCTTTATAAATTCCTTCCAAATTAGTTCTCATAATAGATAGATAATCTTCATTATTAGCTTCTTGCTCAGAAGAAAGGGTTTCTATAGGACTTAACAACTCCAATTTTGCTCCAACTTCTTCTGCAATTAAATTAGCAACTTTAGGACTTATTGTATCTTCATAAAAAATTGTTTTTACATTTAAATCCTTAGAAATTTTAATGATATTATCAATTTGGGAAACGCTTGGCTCCCCTTCTGCAAGTACTCCTTCAATACCCACTTGTTTAAAATTATAATCTCTACCTAGATATCCATAAGCTTCATGACTTACAATAATGGAATCATTAACGGTATTTGAAAGTTTATCAGAATATTCAATATCCAAGTTTTTCAATTGTTCATTATAACGTTTTAAGTTATCCTCGTATGAAGACTTGTTGTTGGGATCTATTTCCATAAGTCCTTTTGAAATATTCGCGGTGATGATTTGAGCATTCTTCAAGCTAAGCCAAATATGGGGATCAAAGTCTCCATGATCGTGCCCGTGGTCATCATCTTCATGTTCATCATGCTCATGGTCGTCATTATGTTCATGAGTGTGTACTAATAGACCTATTCCATCTGATACGTCGACGATTTTTCCTGTAATTATTTCACTCTCGATTAAATCCTCTGCCCAACTCTCTACTTCGTTTCCTCCATAAATAAAAAGATCTCCTTCTTTTAAATTAGTTAAATCTTTTGCAGAAGGTTCCCAGCCATGTACTCCAGAATTTTGTCTGATATTTATTACTTCTACTAAATCGCTGGCTATGTTAATTGTAAAATCATATAAGGGATAATTCGATACATATACTTTTATTTTTTCATCATTGATATTGGAGTCTTGGAAGTTTTTATTTGTGCAACCCACCATTAATATTAATGCAATAACTAAAGTTAATAATATAATTTTTTTCATTAGAATCTCCTATTTCGTATTAAATGCAAATCATTTGCATTTATATGATAATTTAATTAATCCTAAATGTCAATGTACAATTTCTTCTTTTGTGATAAAATAGATGTTAGGTGAATTTATGGATATATTTGAAAGCCACGGATTAAAAAAGACTAAAAATAGAAAAATAATATTTGATGCTTTAAAAAAATTAAATAAACCTGTTAGTTGCGATGAGCTTTATAAGGAAGTTTTAAAAAACGAAGATATCAATTTGGCAACTATATACAGGAATCTAAATGCTTTTGTAGAATTAAATATTATGAATAAAATTATTAGACAAGATGGCATCGCTTATTATTATTTGATAAATAACGAGCATTCTCATTACATGGTGTGCGATAAATGCAATAGCCAATTTGTTTTGGATAACTGCCCCATAGACATAAATTATCTAAATGTCATTAATCAAAATGGATTTAGAGCCACAGGTCATATTTTAGAAATTCATGGAATTTGCAGTGACTGTCAATTAAAAATAATAGATGATGAAAATGAAGTTGGTGATTAAATGTTTTGTAGTAAATGCGGCACAAGGTTAAAGAAAAACAGCAATTTTTGTCACGTTTGTGGAAATAAAGTTTCTGAAGTTGAAATATACATAAGGAAATCAGACGAACCTATCCCTGATCAGATAAGTATGGGAGAAATGTTTGAAAAACCTGAGTTTAAGAAACTGGAACAAAGAGATAGCGGATTTTTAGATATTTTAAGATCCTTTAGAATAAAAGATGATAAACCTCATAAACCCCTAGAAGGTGACAACGAGGTTTCTTTGAAATTAAATAAAAAGGTGGAAAAAACGCCAAAACTATCTGAAGAAAAAAATAAATCCGCAAAAGATTTTGAATTTAGCCCAATAGAAGAAAAATCTATGACTTCTTTAAATTCCAAAACAAAGAGCAAAGATTTTAATGAGT
This sequence comes from Tissierellia bacterium, assembly GCA_012513395.1. Next base: position 18,155 of record JAAZCH010000387.1, on the reverse strand, counting down.
TTGAGATACCTAAGTTTGAAGTCAGTAAAGATATCGAATCTGAAAAACTGGATTTAGAACCAAAAGAAGAAAAACCTATTAAACAATCTTCTATTTTGAAAAGATTTTTTGAATATATGAAAGAAGAAGAAGTATATGATAGGGAAATTTTAAGCAAAAATTCTTCGAAAAAAGCAGTCGATGAGCCAAGCACAATTGATTCTCAGACTACAATAAGCGATGAAGAGTTATTAATAGCAGAAGTCCATGATAATGACGATGTCATTGAGGTTTCTGTTAAAGAAATAGAGTCACTTCCTTCTGAGTTTGAAACAAACATCACCCCAGAAAAAACAAGTGAAGATAATAAAAAGTTATCCCTTTTGGATAAGATTAAGTTCTTCCTAAAGGAAAAAGACGAAGACGACTTATTGGATTTAAGCCCTGAGGAATATTCAGAATTAGTATATGGACAAGGTAAAAAAGAAGAAATCAAAAGTGATTACAGTTTTACTGTAGATGAGCCAGATGAGATTTTGAAAGAACCTATTGAAATTGTGCCAAAAATTACTTTTTCAGAAAAAATTGCTTCTTTCTTCGGATCCAATGGAAAAAAGGAAACTCCAGCGCAAGATCTCACTGCTGAATCAATTATAGATTCAGAAATAGAACTTGAAGAATTTACCCTTGAAGAAGAAGTCCTAACCAAACCAAAGGCAAGGGCTGACAGTAAACAATTCAAAGAATTTGAAATTCCACAGTTTGATAAAATAACAAAAACAGATGAAATTCAGATTATAAGTGAAGATAATAATGATTTGGAATCAGAGAATCTTATTGAAGAAGTAGTTGAAAAAAAACCTGGGATTTTTGATAGTATTAAGAGTTTCTTTTTAGGTAATGATAAGGCAGAAAGTATTAGCGGAGAATTAGAAGATTACACAGAAGAAATTCCTGAAGAAAAAGAGACACCTCCCTACACTTCTACAAAGTCCACTTATTCATACCTAGATACAGAAAAAACCATCAGATATTCTAAGACAGTTATTGATTCTTATCTAAGCAAAGCTGAGAGCGGAGAACTTAATGTTGAGGATTTTGATAAGATAGACGATTTTTTAATCGAGGGTGAAGCTGAAAAGGATGATTTTAGAGAATTTATTAATATAGTTGAGCCTGAAGATGATCTGTCAAAAATAACTACAGATTTTGAAATCGGAAAGGATTCCGCAGATAAATTAGAAGAACCTTGGATTCAAGAAGAACCTATAGTCAAAAAAGTAGATGAAAGTATTTACGAAGAACTAATCGTAGATAAACCTAAAAAGACAGACGATGAATTTGTTTATGAGAGAAGAGATGAAAATGAAACTGTTACTAAGGAGAAAACTCCTGGAATATTTACAAATATAGCAGAATTCTTTAAAAGTATTCCACTTTTCTTTTTAGCTAGCTCCAATGATAAAAATGTTAAAAAAGAAAAAGATAACATCGATATCATTCTCAGCTCTCCTGTTTCTTCACAAGACACAATGCCCTTAGTATTATCTAATGAAGAAAAAGAAATTCTAAACAAAGAAATTGATAGAAGACAGCGAGGTTCTAGACAAGAAGAAGCACTAAAGAGAACAAACGTAAAAGTTGCTCCGGTGATGAGAAAAATGATTAACTGGGGAGCAAAACTCATAATTCCGATTTTCTTCATAGTATTAGCGGTTGCTTGTTGGACTATATCTTGGGCTATATCTAATCCTGTATTTATTGGAATACTGGGAATAATAAAGTTCTTCATAATGTATATAACGATATCCGTAGCTACTAATTCTGCATTTAATTCTATAGGGTTGAGATTGAAAAGATCTGTAGTAAGTTTATTTATTTTCCTTCAAATGTTAGTTTATCAGCTACTAGATGCTGCATATATAAGACTAACACTTACAGAAGGACAGTCTATAGAGACATTACTTCACGTACTCAGTCCAAAAATAGTTACAATTGTATTTTTCGTATTACTTTCCTTCTTGCTTTTAATATTTAATTATAAGAAGGTAAAAGAACGAAAGGGAACTTTAGTATTTATTGGATGGTATATAGTAATTTCAACAACTATTACCCTAGTAGTAATATTGTTAGAGTTACTAATTTCCACAATTTTGTTCTCTTTATTTAAAGATATATTATTTATTTAAACTAAAATTGGAAGGATAAATCCTTCCAATTTTTTTGTTTTTATTTAGCTTTCTAAGAAATCCACTGCAAATTGGACAGATAGATCCAGTGCTGGTTTTAGCATACTATTATCTAAATCAAAAAATCCGTTATGATGCGCTGCATCAGTCCCTAGCTCTGAAGAACCTACTCCTATCCATGCAAAACAACCTGGAACTTCTTTAAAATACCATCCCATAGACTCGCTTCCTAGCATAACTGGAAATTCCGCTTCCATTTCTGGGTGAACTTTTCTAAGGGCATTAGAAGCTATTTCACTTACAAATTCATCATTTATAGTAGGCATATAGGTATCCAGATTAGGATTTATTTCTACAGTACATCCATAATTTCTCACCGCATTTTCTACAATCTCTTCGATCTTATTATTAATAATCTCTCCCGTTTCCAAATCTGTAAATCTATAGCTGCCATAAAACGTTGCATAATCCGGTATGATATTGTGAGAAGAGCCTGAACTAATTCCTGTAACAGCCAGTGTAGAAGGAGATAGTGGATTAGTGTGAAGCATTATTGCAGATTGAAGAGTAATAACTGCATTGGAAGCTGCTATTATAGGATTGATAGACTCATCTGGCCTAGAACTATGACCACCCCTTCCCTTTACAGTAAAATCAAAGCTAGATATTCCTGATGTCCTGGGTCCAGCATTTACGCTAATTTTTCCCGTCTCATGTACAGAACTCATATGCAAGGCAAACATTCCATCTGGTTTAAATGAAACAAGCCATTTTACAATGTCTTTAGTAGAAAAAGCATTTTCTTCTCCTGCTTCAAATAAAAAATAAATCTTTCCGCCCTTTAGATTCTCTTTATACTTTGTCAATACTTTTGCACCAGCAATAAGTATAGCCATATGAGCATCATGACCACATGCGTGGCACATTCCTGGAATGCCGGAAATTACTTCTTTTTTTATACCAGCTTTGTTAACTGGTTCTTCGTCCATTGGAAGTCCATCCATGTCTGCTCGCATAACCAATGATTTACCAGGCTTTCCAGTATCCAAAACTGCATAAAAGCAAGTTTCGGTTATATAATGGATAGGTAGATTAAGTTTCTCCATTTCATTTTCTACAAATTTTGAAGTTAAATATTCTTCTCCGCCAATTTCTGGTATAGTGTGTAGATAATTTTTGAGTTTCAATAATTCAGCTTCCACTTCGTGGGTCAAGTTCATAAGTTCATTCATCTTGTTTCTCCTTAAAATATATTTATGTTAAAGTTTTAAACTTTGCCTCTTTAATAATTTAATATATTATAAACTAATTTTATTAAATTTTATACCGTTTTATTTTATTCACAAAATATTAAAATTCTTAAATCAAAAAGAGACGGGTATTATCCACGTCTCTTGCTTCAAATTAATACTGATTTATTTTGCATACTCTATTGCTCTTGTTTCTCTAATAATGTTTACCTTAATCTGTCCAGGATATTCCATCTCATTTTCAATTCTTTTAGCTATATCTCTACTAAGAACTATCATTTCGCTTTCGCTTATATTTTCAGGTTTTACAACAATTCTCACTTCTCTACCTGCTTGAACTGCAAAAGCCTTTTCAATTCCTTCAAAAGAATTTGCAATTTCTTCAAGTTTTTCAAGTCGTTTAATATATGATTGCAACGTTTCTCTTCTTGCACCTGGTCTAGCAGCTGATAGTGCATCTGCCGCTTGTACAATAATAGCTTCTAAATAGGTTGGCTCCTTATCTCCATGATGAGATTCTATAGCGTCTATTACAGGGCTAGGTTCCTTGTATCTCTTAGCTAAATCCACTCCCAAAGCCACATGAGTAGCTTCAAATTCGTGGTCAATAGCTTTTCCTAAGTCATGAAGTAAACCTGCTCTTTTAGCCATTCTGACATCAGTTCCCAATTGATCTGCAATCAATGCAGATATTTGTGCAACTTCTATAGAGTGTCTAAGGGCATTTTGTCCATAACTAGTTCTATACTTTAGCTTACCTAAAGTCCTCTTGATCTCTGGATGGATGTCGTGTATCCCCAATTCGAACACAGCGTCGTCTCCTGCATCTTTGATGCTTTGCTCCACTTCTTTACCGGCTCTTTCTACGACTTCTTCAATCCTAGTCGGATGAATTCGTCCGTCCGTAATAAGTTTTTCTAGAGCAAGTCTAGCTACTTCCCTTCTAACAGGGTCAAAGCTGGATATTGTAACTGCCTCCGGTGTATCGTCGATTATTAAGTCAACTCCTGTAAGCGACTCAATAGTTCTGATATTTCGTCCTTCTCTACCTATGATTCTACCTTTCATATCATCATTAGGTAAACTTACAGCTGTAACTGTTAGTTCAGGGATATAATCAGCCGATACCTTTTGTACCGCATTGGCAATTAAATTCTTGGCTATCTTTTCAGATTCTTCTTTCGTTTTGTTTTCGTACTCTTTGATTATAGCTGCAGATTCATGAACAACTTCATCTTTTAATTCTTCTAATAGAACTTCTTTGGCTTGTTGTGATGAATAACCAGAAATTCTTTCTAATTCAGAAATCCTTTGACCAAGTAAGTCCTCTATCTTGGTTTCCTTCTCTTCCAGTTGCTTAATTCTATCTGTTAGAGATTGATCTTTTCTTTCAAGATTAGTAGCTTTCTTGTCTAATTGGTCTTCTTTATTAGCAAGTCGTTTTTCATGCTCTGAGTTTTCTTCTCTACGTTTTTTGCTCTCTTCTTCTGCTTCAGATCTCATTTTGTGTATTTCTTCTTTAGCTTCCAATAGAGCTTCTTTTTTTATAGATTCACTTTCTCTTTCTGCATCTATCATTAGATTTTTAGCGTGAGATTCTGCCGATCCAATTTCTCTTTCTGCAGTTTGCTTTCTCATCATATATCCAAAAGCAATTCCCACTATTCCTATTATCACATAGATTACGTATTCGATGAAGAACACCTCCTCCTCAATATTTAGTTTTCAAGTTTCAAATTTCAAAATTGCTATATTTTCAGTATGAATTTAAATAACTATACTATTTAATTTTATAACATTTGTGAAATATATTCAATAGCTAGTTTTTTTTACTGTAAGACATTTATAATTAATTTTGAAATGATTATTTGTTAAAGTTGAAAAATAAAAAAGTTTATGTTTAGCATAAAACATCTACAAGATAGAAATTTAATCTATACTTTTTTCTACTTTAGATATTCCATTTTCTTGAGTAACTGTATATATACTTTTTGAAAGTGATGCTAGATGTGGATTGTGGGTTATCATTATTATTTGGCGATTCATTTGATCAGAAAATTGCAACAAAAATTCCCCAATATCAAAAGTAAATTCCTCACTAACATGTTTTGCAGGTTCGTCTAATATTAGAGGTCCTTCTATTTTGGGTTTAGAATTTTCTAAAAATGACAATCTTAAAGCTAGGCTTACAATATCCACAATACCTCCACCCTTGGAGATTTCAGGTTTTATTTTTACTGTGCCATTTTCATTTTCTTCAACTATATAAAACTCTGCACTGGACGCATTTCTTTTTTCAGTAATATCAATTTCAAATTTATAGTCCTTGTCGAATATATATCTTAGACTTCTAGTAGTTAAATTCTCAATTTGAATTTTACCTTGTTCCCTGGCATATTGGGACGTGTGTTGGAATAGGATTAATACTTTTTCTAAAACATCTACTTCATCCAAGAGATTTTCTACTTCATCAAAAAAAGTCTTTTCTTGCTCTTGCAATATTTCTTTTTTTGCATTTTCTGAATAATAATGTTTTTTTAGAAAATCAATATTTTCCGCCAGATTGTCCATCACTTATTTACCCTATCCAAAATGTCTCTTGGCATAAGAGAATTAGCTTCTTTTAACATTTCTTCAATTTCATTTTTAAGTTTTTCAATTGTAGAGTCTAAATTTTCTGGTTCAACCCCCAATTGTTTTAGGTCTTCTAGAAGCTGAGCCTCTTGTTCTTCTAATACTTTCAAATTAGCCGCAGCAACATTTTTAAGAGAGTTGGCTTTGTCTATGTCAGATTTTAATTTTTTTAGTTCTTCTTCGTAGTTCATAATTCGTCTCCTATTCTTTTAAATGGCTCATAATTCCTTCTTCGTCCTCAATATCTATTGGCCTAAAACATACGGGACATATATCCAGCTCTTTAAGATAGTTATTATATGATTTAAGATTTTTTTCAATAGATTTGTCTAATAAATCTAAGTTTTTTTTATCTTGGACAATTCCCATCTTTATGCTATCCAATTGTTTGAGTTTTAGCTTTAATAATTCTAGCCTTTCTTTTTTTATGGTTATTGTATTAGAAATATTTATAGCGCGTTCAACTTCCCTGAATTTGCTAATATAAATTCTATTTCTTTCAATCTTAATTCTATTTTCTTTGTAAGTACCGGAAAGATTATAAAGTTTATGAAAAACATTTATTGAATTTGATAATTTTGATTCTTTACTAATTACAGTTTCTAAGTTTTTTAGTTTATTAGTAGTTATTTTATAAAAATTCATGGTATTGTTTATTTTTTCTAAACGTTTTGATAAATTTATCAGTTTACTTGTTAAGCTATTTTTATTTTCTATTATTGGCATCAATTCAATAGCCCTGTCTACTACACTAAGTTTTTTATTTATATTTGAAAAATTTTGATATTTAATCTTATTGTTTAATAATTCTGTGTGAATTCGATTTAAATTTCTTAATCCTGAATACTGGATTCCTAATTTAAGGTAATTTTTTTCAATTTTTTCAAAGGGATTTAATTCGGATAGTTGTTTTTCATAATAACTCTTATTATCTATGATTTTACTGTAATTTTCTCTGTGCTTTTCAAAATTTTGTAATGCTATTTCTTTTTGTTTTTTGCTTTTTTCTATATCTTCTAATTTTTCTATAATGGATTTTAATTTATCTAAATATTCATAGTCTTTCAAATTTTCTTTTATGGATTCCAACTTTTCTTTTGAAGACTTTAAATCTTTCCTCTTATTTTGCAGGTCTCGATTGGTTTCGGATAAAGCGTAATCCACTACATCTGCTTCTACTAATTTACCTATAGCTGCAGCTTTAAGTCCTGGAGTTTCTGAGATAAGAAATGGTTGGTCCAATTGCTCTGCCATATTCAAAGAACGATTTTCAGATGGAGTGAAATTAACTTTTCTAATTTTCGTCGCCTCTAAAACTTCTTCAGGTATCTTTGTGCCAAACCCTTCAAATACTGAAACAGTTCCATCTGGACTCGTAAGTTCATATCCATTTTTTCCTTTTCTTCGATACCGATTTACTATAGCTCCGGAGTTGAAAAATATCTTAACAGATACATATTCTTCTCCTTCTCTTACAAAGTAATCTCCTTGTGGTTCATTATAAAGAGCCCATTTTATAGCACGAAAAATAGCTGTCTTGCCAGAATCCGTAGAGCCAATGATTGCATTTAATCCTTCTACAAATTCCATTTTAGAATATTTATGAGATTGAAAATTTTCTAATATTATTTTATCTATCGCGATCATTTACTATCTCCTTAGCTCGGTCCAGTCTATCCTTTGCTTCGTTTCGAACTTTAATATCAAATCCTTCATTCATTGCAATTGAATTTAACATGGATTCTAAGTCCATTGCTTCCAAATCTACATTTTGGTGTATTGAATCAGAAAATATTGTAAGACGTTCTTCTTTAAATTGGCTTTCAACCAAAGTCTTTCTATCTAAGACATCTTCTCCTGATTTTGCACTTTTAAAATACCTATCTTCCAAAGAAATTCCATTTTCGTCAATATTTATTGCTATATACTTTGGTTTACGATTTATTTCTGCTAGACTATTAGTTATTCTAACCATACTTCCTGGATTAGAAAAATATTTTCCATTATGAATTTGGGTAGGAAATCCTGTGTGATAATGACCTGAAAGTGTTATATCAGCATCTGTATCTAGGACTTCTCCCACTAAAATATGAGGTACGTGTTTTAAAAAAGGCCTATCAGTTAAGAATCCATGTACGATATTGATTATATAATCAGCATCTGTTTTTAATTCATCTCTTTTTACTATGTAATTATTTTTATCTAAATCTAGATCAGATGTATAGTCTTTTCCCAGTAGCAGTACTTTTACATTGCCATCGGATAGTTCTATCCCTTCGTCAGGAATCAATCTTAATATACTTAAACTATCCAATAGTCCTAACATTGATCTGTTAAGAGTGCCTTTATTATATCCAAATATATCGTGATTGCCTGCTACTATATATATGGGCATATTAAAACTAGCCAATATTTTACCCACCTCTCCAGTGGGCTTTATAGCAGAATCTGGTCTATCAAATAAGTCTCCTCCGTGGATGACATAATCGACCTTTTCTCTATTGGCATAATCTCTAATCTCTTCTAGTTTTTTCAATATACTCTCATAAAAATTGTCCAGTCGATTTCTGGGATTTGTAGCTCTGATGTGAGTATCTGTAAAGAAGAGCAGTTTCATAACTACTCTTCATCCTCATCAAGTGACATTTTAATTTCTTCTAATTTATTTCTTTCAATTCCTTGGGTTAGTTCTTTGGGAATGTTTAAATTGTAATGTTCTCGAACTTTCAGCTCAACTTCAAGTAGTATGCTAGGATTGTTCTCTAAATACGCTCTGGCAGCATCTCTACCTTGACCCATCCTATCTCCCTCGTAAGAATACCAAGAGCCTGCTTTGTCTATAATACCAGCATTTGCTGCTGCATCCACAATTCCGCCTAGTCTTGAAATTCCTTCTCCATATATTATGTCGAATTCAGCTGTTTTAAAAGGTGGAGCTACTTTATTTTTGACAACTCTAGCTCTCGTTCTATTACCTAAAAATTCATCACCCTTTTTAATATTATCAAATTTTCTTATGTCTAGTCTCACGGATGAGTAAAATTTAAGTGCTCTTCCACCTGAAGTAGTCTCAGGATTTCCAAACATAATTCCCACTTTTTCCCTTAATTGATTAATAAAGATTACGGTAGTGTTAGATTTACTTATAGCACCAGTAATTTTTCTCAAAGCTTGGCTCATAAGTCTGGCTTGAAGTCCTATGAAAGAATCTCCCATAGCACCTTCAATCTCTGCTCTAGGTACCAAAGCTGCAACAGAGTCAATAACCACAACGTCCACGGCATTTGATCTAACTAGCATTTCTGCAATTTCTAAAGCTTCTTCACCGGTATCTGGTTGTGAAACCAACAAGGAGTCCATATCTACGCCTAATTTTGCAGAATATTCAGGGTCCAATGCGTGCTCCGCATCTATAAATGCCGCATTTCCTCCTAGTTTTTGTGCCTCAGCTACAATGTGAAGGGCTACTGTCGTCTTACCAGAAGATTCTGGACCATAAATTTCCACTACTCTTCCCCTTGGGATACCACCTACACCTAAAGCAATATCTAGTTCAATTGAACCAGTTGGAATTACTTCCATTACCCTTCTGGTGTCTTCTCCCATTTTCATAATCGATCCTTTGCCGAATTCCTTTTCTATTCTAGAAATTGCGGCATCTAAAGCTTTTTCTTTTTCTTTTTGTTCAGTCATTAGATCCTCCTAGCCCATCAATTTTATTATATTAAAGAATAAATAATTTGTTACTCTATCTATTATTTGCATCCTAGTTCCGAAGAAATTATCTTCCAAAAGAATAGTCTTGTCATTTTCTCTGTCGTAAATTCCTATATAAACCAATCCATTGGTTCTTTTATCTTCAGTGGGGCTTGCGTATCCAGTAGTTATTGCATAATAATCTGCATGGTATTTGTTTTTTAAACCCTCAAGCATTTCCCTTGCCACTTCTTCGCTTACTGCAGTGTGCTCTTTTAAAGTTTCTGCTTTTACATCTAATTCTTTCATCTTCGATTCATCAGAATATGTTACCAAAGAGCAAATTAAAGCCCTAGATGCATCTGGGTTTTCAATAAATCTAATAGATACATTGCCACCAGTACACGATTCGGCAAAGGCCACAGTCTTATCCTTCTCAATTAATTTTTTTAACAAGGATTTTGATATGGAATCAGAGTCGTAATCGTAGATATTTTCCTTGAACTCTTTAGTAAGTTTATCTACCAATTTTTGTAGCTCATTGCCATTTCTATCTTCGGATACAATTTTAATGTCTACTCCACCACTTCCAAAATAGGTGTTCACAGAATAATTAGAATTTAAATCCAACTTTCTGAGTCTCTCTTCCAAAGTCGACTCCCCAATTCCCTGGGTATTAATAATTTTAATTGAAATTTTTTCTTTGGTTTTATATCTATTTAAAAATTTAGTCAAAATGTTTTTCACTTCGATAGGAGGACCCGGTAAGACTATAATCCACTTTCCTTGTTCTCTGAGAAAATATCCCGAAGCAGTTCCAAAGTCGTTGTTAATAACTTCAGAGTCACTTGGAAACACTGCTTGCTTTTTATTGTTTTCTGTCATTTTTCTCCCTGACGAAATGAAATAATATTCCAAGTCCTTTAAGACATCTTCGTTTAAGACCAAATCCCTTCCCAAAGCATCTGCAATACACTCAGTAGTCATATCATCGACAGTAGGTCCTAATCCTCCAGATGTAAATATCATATCGTATTTGTCAAATAGTCTACAAAAAGCTTCTATGATATCTTTTTTTTCATCTCTTACTGTCACTTGTTCATCTATTAATATTCCATAGTCCCAAATAGTTTTGGCTATCAAGGATAGATTTGTATTAATTGTATGGCCTAATAGTACTTCATCGCCTATATTTAAAACTGCTGCTCTCATAAATCACCCTTTTAGTACATCCTTATTTTTTATTATATAGTCATATCCAGAAATCAAAGTTGCCCCAGCCATAAAATATACCAAAATTTGATAAATCATATAAAAATCTCCAGTAATTGAATAAAGGAAATATACTATGATGGCTGCCATTTGACTAATGGTTTTAATCTTTCCTAAATTGCTAGCTGCAATAGTAACGCCTTTATCAGCTGCAATGGTTCTAAATCCGGTAATGATAAGTTCCCTAGAAATTACAATCACTACAATCCAACCAGGTATTCCGTTTTTTTCTGCCATTAACACAAAAGCAGATAAAACTAAAATTTTGTCCACTAGTGGGTCCACAAATTTTCCAAAGGTAGTAATCATATTGTATTTTCTAGCTACATATCCATCTACTGCATCACTAGCAGCAGCTAAGGCAAATATTATAAGTGGGATTACACTTGTGCTAGGCAATATATACATGGCTACCATAAAGACAGGTACCATAAAAAATCTAAACATGGTTATTTTATTTGCTAAGTTCATTTATCTCACCTATCAAGTCGTGTTCCATAACATCTATAACCCTTACGTCTATAAAGTCCCCAACTCCAATGTCCATATGGTCATTCTTATTTATATATACCACTCCATCTATTTCAGGAGCGTCCATATAGGATCTGCCTATCAATGTATCTTCTAGTTCTTCTTCTATTAAAACTTCAACGACAGATCCGATGCGCTTTTCTAAATTTTCAAGGGAAATTTCTTCTTGAAGTTCCATAAGCTTATTTACCCTTTCTTTTTTAATATCATCGGTTAAATGTCCATCCATTTCATAAGCCTTGGTTCCCTCTTCTTTAGAATAACCAAAAGCGCCAACTCTATCTAGCTTAACTTCTTTTAGAAATTCTAATAGTTCTTCAAATTGTTCTGCAGTCTCCCCTGGAAAACCCACAATAAATGTAGATCTAATAACTATTTCAGGAATTTCTCCTCGCAATTTTTGAATCAAATCCACGATGTCCTTTTTATTTGTTCTTCTATTCATATTTTTTAAAACATCATCATTAATATGTTGCAGGGGAATATCTACATAGGGAAGTAATTTTTTATTGTTGGAAAATTCATGAATTAATTCCTCAGTAAAATTATCAGGATATAAATATAATACCCTTATCCATTTTAATTCTTCTATTTCTTCAAGTTTATTTAAAAGTTTAGATAAGGCATACTCTTTGTAGTTATCTATTCCATAGTCCGTCGTGTTTTGGGCTATGAGTATAATTTCTCTCGTGCCATTTTCTACAAGATAGCTAACCTCATCGTATATTTCTTCTATACTTCTGGAGCGATTTTTTCCTCGAAGTTTGGGAATGATGCAATAACTACAAAAATTGTTACAGCCTTCTCCTATTTTTACATATTCTGAAGCAGACACATTGGACTTATAAATTCCCTCTGTGTATTTTGCGTTGAGATTTCCTACTTCGCTAACTCTTTCGCCCATTTCCATTCTATGGATAAATTCTTCAATATTTTCAATCTGTCCAGTTCCTAAAATCCCATCAATCTCAGGAATTTCTTCTAAAAGTTCTTCTCCATATCTTTGAGAGAGGCATCCACTTACTAATATTTTTCGCTTTCCTTTTATAGAAACCATATTAAAAATCTCTTCAATGGACTCTTCCTTGGCAGATTCTATAAATCCACAAGTGTTGATTACAATTACATCAGCAGACTCAGGGTCATAAACACTTGCGTAATTTTTGCCTTCTAGTATAGTTCTCATGGAGTCTGTGTCTACATCATTTTTTGAACAACCTAAAGTTGTAAAATATACTTTTTTATCAGTCAATATCTTCACCTAACATCTTTAAATATTCTTCTTCAGTTATATATATATCCCTAGGTTTTGATCCCTTGGAAGGTCCTACAAATCCTTGTTCTTCCATAGTATCTACAATTCTAGCAGCTCTAGAATAACCTATACTTAATTTTCTTTGCAAATAGGAAATTGATGCTTGTTCGTCATACAACACTAATTTTAGTGCGTCCATAAATAATGGATCTGCATCTAATTTTTTTGTATCACTTACATTTTGTATCTCTTCTATGATTTCTTCGCTGATATCCACGTCGTATTCTCTATTTTTAAAGAATTCCACGACTCGATCCACTTCCTTAGCAGAAACAAAAGCGCCTTGAATTCTCTTGGGTTTTGAATAAAATGACGGATGAAAAAGCATATCTCCCTTACCCAATAACTTTTCTGCTCCAGCAAAACCCAAAATTGTTCTAGAATCCACTTGAGATGAAACAGCAAAGGATATTCTCGACGGAACATTTGCCTTAATAATTCCAGTGATAACATCTACTGAAGGTCTTTGGGTCGCTATAATCAAATGCATTCCTGCTGCCCTAGCCATTTGAGTCAGGCGTTGGATATAATCTTCCACCTCGTTGGATGCCACCATCATCAAGTCAGCTAACTCGTCTATTATTATTACAATTTTAGCCAGTTTTTGATCCGTTCCTGCAAATTTTTCATTATAGCCTCGAATGTCTTTTACAAAGTTTTCTGCAAAAGTCTTATATCTTCTTTCCATTTCTTCAACTGCCCAAGCCAAAGTGGATGCAGCTTTTTTAGGCTCAGTGACGACAGGAATCAGTAAATGAGGTATATCGTTATATATTCCCAGCTCTACAATTTTGGGATCTATTAAAATAAGTCTTAAATCCTTTGGCGATGTCTTGTATAGCAAAGAAATTATTATTGAGTTTACGCATACGGATTTCCCCGATCCAGTAGCTCCTGCTATGAGTAAGTGAGGCATTTCATCAATTGCTGAAATTACAATTCCCCCATCTGTATCCTTGCCCAGTACTAGAGGAAGGTCGGACTTATTTTCTTCGAAGGCCTTAGAATTTATAACTTCTTCCAGAGTAACCATGGATTTCTCTCTATTTGGAACTTCTATTCCTACAGCAGTTTTCCCGGGAATAGGAGCTTCAATTCTTATATCTGGCGACGCTAAGCTAAAAGATAAATTATCTGCAAGACCTACTATTCTACTTAATCTTACATTTGATGCAGGTACTAATTCATAACACGTCACAGTAGGGCCAGAGTTTACTCTTTCAACTTTGGCATCTATTCCAAAGTTTTCCATAGTTTCCTCTATAATTCTACTATTTTCATAAATCTCATCTTTGTCGATTTTGTCAGTTTTTCTTTTTCTATTCAATAAAGATATTGGAGGATATTCATAGACAGGTGTTGAATCTTCTTTTCCTTCAATTTCTTTTTGTATCTCTAGTTTATCCGTCTCAGTTACTGCTGAAATCTTTTCTGGTTCTACATTTGAATCAAATTCAGATTGGTCAAAAATATATGGATCTTCTTCTTTTTTATCATCATTTTCTATCTGGAATTTGACACTTTTTTTACGATTATCTTCTGCAAAAGCTTGGTCACTGTCCATGAGACTTGGATGATTTATCTTAATCTTTTCTCTTTTGGAACGCTGTTCATCAATAGCTTTGGTTTCTTTGTTGTTTTTTCTCTCAATGGATTTTTCCTTTGCACTATCTGCCAGTTCTTTGGATTTTGCACTAAGGTTCTCAAAACCTATTGCGATATTTGTTCCCATTTCTTGATAATCCAAGTTGAAAAATACCACCAGAGAGATTGAAGTTAGAATTATTACAATAATTGTAAGTCCCAAACTTCCAAAAAGATTTAATAAAATAGAATTAATATATGCTCCCAACATTCCGCCATTTATTCCGACAATCCAAGGATCTATTCCAAAAGCAAATCTGTTTTTGTAAATTCCTGGTAATGCTGAAATAGAGTCTAGAAAAATAGACGACAAAATTAAAATTGCAATTGCTGAAATAATAAGTAAAATATCTGACGTCTCAATGGAATTTAAATAAGAATTAATAGTAATAAATACCATAAGTATTGGGAGAACTACTACTGCATTACCCAAAATTAAATAAAATATATTGTTTATAAAAAGTCCGACTTGACCCATTTTAGTAGTCAAAAAACAAAGGGACAAAATAATTGCTGTGATAATTAAAATAGCCCTTGTCAAATTGTTGATTTCAAAATTTGGTGATTTTTTCTTTGTAGTTTTTTTTATTCTTCTATTAGAATTAGCCATATTATTTGATACCACTGGAGCCAAATCCCCTAGGATCGCGCCCCGTTTCAGTTAGCTCCTTTACCTCTTCAATTTCTGCGTATTCGTATTTTGCCACTACCAATTGGGCAATTCTGTCTCCATTATTGATAGTAAAATCTTCTTTCCCCAAGTTAATTAAGATAACTCCTATTTCTCCTCGGTAATCAGAATCTATTGTCCCCACTCCATTAACTAGAGAAATTCCATGCTTAAGAGCCAAACCACTTCTAGCTCTAACTTGAATCTCGTATCCCAACGGAACTTCAGCTTTGATTCCCGTAGGTATTAGTTTTATCTCCATCGGAGCTACTATCACCGGCTCTTCCAGATTCGCTCTCAAGTCCATACCAGAAGCACCTGGAGTGCTATAGCTAGGTAACTCGTTACTGCTTTCATTTATAAATTTAATTTTCATCATTCACCTCATATGAAACTAATGTTCTATTCCATTATATATCTTTATCATAAAATAATAAAGGACTTTCTATATTATAAACGATAACAGATTTTTTAGCACAAAAAAGACTGCGAAAATGCAGTCCCGAATCAGAAAGTCATATTAAGTGTTTTACATAATGTTCAAAACTTTGTAGTTTCATAGTCTATTATTATTTTATTTACTATTAGATTGAATGTTATCGCTCCTATTAAAGCAATTACACTTGCAGTATCATTTATTTTTATTGTAGATAAATGTAAAAATATATTAAAACTTAAAATATTTGTAATTTCTAAAATTATATATAATACAAAAATCATATAATACAACACTAAACTGAATTTAAACATCTTTTCCTTTTCTTTAAAAATTGTAAAGTTAAAAAGAAGATCAAGCGAATAGATTACAAAAGAAAAGGAAAAGATACCAATAAATTTAATAATCATTTCATGATAGCTTAAACCAGTATAGCCTATTCTAGATGTTAAATTAATTCCAAATAATAATATATTGAGAAATATCGTGAATCCAATAAGAATCAATCCAAATACAATAAAAGTAATTGTACGACTTAAATATATATCCCGTCGATTGATTGGCAATGTTTTTACCCTCTTGTCCCATCCTATACTTTTATCTTTTTCAATTATTCCCTGACCGAATGAAAGTAACATTAAGGGCATGACGATAACCATATCAATTGTTTTTATAGAAATAAATAAAGCACTTAGAAGTGGCATAATTATTACTGAACTTTGTGATCCGAAATAGTTATATAAAATTGCTTTCATATTTTTAATCTCCTAACTAAAATCTTTATTCTTCAAATTTCTTACTGATCTATGAAAAGAATTTAAATATATCAAAGTGGCAATTATCGTGGATATAATTAGCAAAATAAATTGATATCTTTCCAAAAGTTCTCGCCCATAACTGCCATATATTATTGATAATACGAAAACAACGAGAAAAGCAGTCATAAAATATTCAAAAATCATATCACCTCTATTACTATCACCAAGACTATATTTATAATAATTTGGTATAAAAAAAGCTAAATTCAATATTAAAATTAATACATATATCCAACTTGATAATAAGTTCTCTGTCACTTCAGTTTTACCAAAAAAATTATTCGATAAAAAAAGTGATAGAAATGAAATTGATATATACATTAATGAAATTATGTATTTTGACAAAACAACTTTCTCTGAGCTCACTGGTAAATATTGTATTCTCATCTCCCATTTAGTTTTATAATCTTCTTTAAAAAAATTTAAATAACCAAAAAGTATCATAACTATTAAATAGAACAACATAAAGAATCCTTCAATCTTTAAAATGCTAGGTGCAAATGAGATTATTATACAAGCGATAAATTGTTTGTAATTTGTCTTTAAATCATTATATATTAATGCTTTCATTTTTCTTGCTCCTAATCAACTTTACTATAACTTCTTCTAGAGTTGTAAATTGTCTATCCAAATCAGGAGGTAAATATTTTGTTTCAATTAGAACTTCATAACCATAGGGACTCTCTTCTAAACTCAATATTGCTTTTTGTTGAATTTTTACTAAATCAGTTTTTTTGATCTTTAATAGTGAATATTTTTCCATTAGCAAGTCTTTTTCTTCAAATAGTACAATTTCTCCATCATGAATATAGCAAATATAATCGCATATCTTTTCTAAATCACTTAAAATATGAGATGATATTAGAATGGTTTTTTCCTCGTCTCTAGTATAGTCTAATATAAATTTAAGAATCTCATCTCTAGCCACTGGATCTAGATTAACTGTTGGCTCATCTAGTATAAGTAAATCAGGATTGTGAACCAAAGACAGTACTATATTAAGTCTTTTCTTCATTCCAGCGGAATAATTTTTAATTTTTTTATCACTATAAACATCAAATTTTTTCAACAATTCATAAAAATTTTCACTATCCCAATTCTTATACGCCAATTTAAATAATTTATTTATATAAAATATGTCATATCCCTCATACAGGCCTAATGAATCCAAAACAACCCCTATTCGCTCTTTGATTTTTGTAAATTCCTCAGATTTATTATTCACATTAAATATTTCTATATCCCCACTATCCACTTTTATAATATTCAATATGCTGTATATCAATGTGGTTTTTCCTGCTCCATTTTCTCCAATTATTCCTACTATCATGCCTTTTGGTATGCTAAGATTTATATTCTTTAGAGAAAAATCCTTGTAACTTTTATTAAGATTTTTTATTTCAATTGCTTTCATCTAGTTATCCTCCAAAATATACGCGAAAATTTCTAGTAATTCTTTGTTATCAATTCCAGCTAAGTACCCTGATTCTTTAGCTTTTCTTAAGGACATCTCCACTTCCTTCAAATATTCTTCTTTCAATAATTCCAAGTTAGTTCCCTTTACATAAGATCCTTTGGAGGGAATTGTATATATAAATCCATCTTTTTCCAGTTCATCATATGCTCTTTTTGTGGTAATAACACTAATTTTTAAATCCCTTGCAAGACCTCTTATCGATGGCAGAACATCATTTTCAACTAGTTCATTGCTCACTATTTTT
>JAAZCH010000386.1 GCA_012513395.1 Tissierellia bacterium | reverse complement strand
TACAGAAACAATTTTTTATACAATGTCTGTTTATTTTATGGCAGTCAAAGTAAGAAAAAGCCGTTGGACCTTAGCGGGAGCATTATTGGCAACCCTTGGTGGTGTAATAGCAAGTGTAATACTCGGAAATATAGCATTTACTTAGGCTATTGAATGGATATCGGAAAAGCTCTACTACTCAGAAATTAGGTATAAAAAAAAGAAGGTTAAATATAATTTTACAGTTTTGAAAGGTAAAAATAATTCGCACTAATTAACCCATAAAACTACGAATCTCCGAGCAGATGAAGTAAAATAAAAGAAAAACTTTGTCGCAATGGAGGAAATTATGGGAAGAGAACGTAACCGCATCTTGAAACGTAGAGAAAAGAATGCTGTAGAAGAATGTAATAAGATACAGAAAAAATATTATCCTGAATTATTTTCAAAGTTTGAAGAAGTAACCGATCCAAGGAACAGCAGTTATATAGATTACAGTATGAAAGAGATGCTTGGAACTTTGT
Organism: Tissierellia bacterium; assembly: GCA_012513395.1. The sequence continues at coordinate 1,685 of JAAZCH010000386.1, read as the reverse complement.
ATTATAAAGGGATTGCTGGTATTTCAAGTATGCAGGAAATGACACGTGAGTTCACCGATGAAGCTGTTACAAAAAATATATACAGGTTCCTGGGCACTGTGTCAAAAGAGTATGTGCCTCATGGAGTAACCATCAACGAAATGCTGGAACGACTTGAACCTGCAGAACTTGAAAAGATTCAGAAAGATATTGCCTATAAAATGACCCGCAGAAAAACTTTTGATTCCGCCAAAGTGGAAGGCCACTGGCTGGTTTTAGTAGACGGTACAGAACTTGATGAAGGGTATCAGAAAAAGAATGACTACTATTTAAGCAGAACCTACAATCGTGGAGAATCGAATGAATTCATGAAGTATCACAGAAGCGTACTTGAAGCAAAGCTATATCTTGGAAATAACCTTGTGTGCAGCATTGCAACAGAGGCAATCGAAAATTCCGATGAATATAACAAAAAGCAGATGACAGAAGAGGCAATCAAACAGGATTGTGAAAGTAAGGCATTTGTAAGATTGGCGGAGAAACTAAAGCATGCATTTCCAAGGCTTCCAATCTGTATCGTTGCAGATGGTCTGTATGTAAGTTCAAAAGTTATGGAAACATGCAGGAATAATACATGGAAATATTTGATTCGATATAAAGAAGGCTGTGCATCAACGATAGAAAAAGAATTCGTAGAAACACCAGAAAAAGAAGTAATTGATGGAGCAGAGTATGCAAACGGTATTGTGTATAATTATAAAGATTCGGCAGTAAATGTATTGAGATACAAAGAAAACCGTGTAAAATCAGGAAAAGAAATAGAAACTACTTACACTTGGATTACAAATATAGAGATTAGCAAAAAGAATGCAAAGAAGCTGGTAAGAGCTGGGCGTAACAGGTGGAAAATAGAGAATCAGGGATTTAACAGACAGAAACACTGGCAGGGAAATATAGAGCATGCTTGTAGTTTTCATGAAAAAGCTCAGAAGAATCATTATCTACTAGAACAGATATCAGATTTTATAAAACAGCTTTATGAGTACTTCTATTTAGCAAAGAACGAGATTAAAAAGACACAAAAAAATATATCTTCAGATTTGTTAGCCAGCTTTGGATGGCAACTAACAAGAGAAGATATATCTCAGAGCGATATGCATAGCATATCTGACAACTGAGTTAAGTATAGCAAAGGATGTGATGTCTGCCAAGAGTAAAAATCAATTTAATTATCCACAAAAGAAAGAAATTGGATGCTTGAACTAATGTGAAGTGCATAACTACAGGTATTTTAAAGAAAATGTGGATAAGAAAGAAAAAATTGATTTTTTTAAAATTGGTAGATTAAAAGAAAGTTTACCTTTCGCATCTGTTTTAATTTGCTAAGATTTGACAAATAGTAGAAAAGATGGGATAATCTTTACTTAGAATAAAGTAGAATTATATAGAAATGAAAGGAATGAGTGCAGTGAACGAGAAGAAAATCAAACTTCAAAGCAGAGAAGAAGTTCAGGATTTCGTTCGGGCCGCAGTTAGATGTAATTTCGATATTGATATCTCCTATGACCACGTGATTATTGATGCAAAATCTTTTTTAGGAGTATTAGGATTAGGTGTATCAAGAATATTGACTGTAAAATATCACGGCTTGAATAGAGATTTTGAGAACGAAGTGCAAAAATATGTAGTTGCCTAAAATGTCATAT
>JAAZCH010000447.1 GCA_012513395.1 Tissierellia bacterium | reverse complement strand
TGAACTTTATACAATGCAAAGATATTTACAGTTTAATACTCTTAAGAAAATGGGACTTACCCACTTTGATTCATGGGCGTCCACATTTGGAGAGACAGTAACAGCTATAGAACTAAGTCCTGAAGGTACTGGATATAGACCTAAGACTCGTTTCGCTAAGTTTTATAACCTACCTGAGTTAATGAATATCTTTAAAGAAGTAGCAGATATAAAAACGTCTGATGTTCTTAATCTACCTGTCCCAGAAGCACAATATGAAACAATTAGTGTAAAACCAAGTGAGTTTCAAAAAGAAATGGTAGAGAGTTTAGGAGAACGAGCAGATAGAGTTAGGGCAAAACTAGTTGATTCAAGAGTAGATAATATGCTCAAGATAACAAATGATGGTAGAAAACTTGCTCTTGATCAGAGACTATTAAATCCCATGCTACCAGATGATGATAATAATAAAGCCAGTATCTGTGCCCAAAAAACATATGACATCTGGAAAGATACTATGGATGAAAGACTGACACAACTGATATTTTGTGATTTATCTACACCTAAAGCTGGAGAGTTTAATGTATATGATGATGTAAAAAACAAGCTAATAGACAAGGGAATTCCAGATGAAGAAATAGCATTTATTCATGATGCAAAAACTGAACTACAAAAAGATGCTTTGTTTGCTAAGGTTCGTGAAGGTGAGGTTCGAATCCTTCTTGGCTCTACTCAAAAGATGGGAACAGGAACTAACTGTCAAGATAGGCTTATTGCTCTTCATGACTTAGACTGTCCTTGGAGACCAGCTGACCTTGAACAAAGAAGTGGTCGTATAATTAGACAAGGCAACCAAAATGAAAAGGTTCATATATTCAGATATGTTACTGAAAATACCTTCGATGCATATTTATGGCAACTTGTTGAAAACAAACAGAAATTTATTGGGCAGATTATGACATCAAAGTCACCAGTTAGGAGTGCAGAAGATGTTGATGAATCTGCTCTTTCTTATGCAGAAATCAAAGCTTTAGCTACAGGAAATCCACTAATAAAAGAAAAGATGGACTTAGATGTTCAAGTAGCAAAGTTAAAGATGTTAAAGGCAAATTACCTTAGTGAAAAATATAAGTTAGAGGATAAGATAGCTAAAAATTATCCTAGAGAAATAAAATCTTTAGAAGAAAAGATACAAGGCTATGAAAAAGATATATCAACTGTTAAGGATAATACTTCCCTAGGTTTTGATGGGAAAAAGATATTTACTCCTATGGAGATTAAAGGTGTTATGTATCCAGACAAAGAAAAGGCAGGTAAAGCCTTATTGAAACTTTGTAAGGAGAAGAAATCATCTGAAAAAGAATTGATTGGTAACTATAGGGGAATGAAAATGGAGCTATCCTATGACCGATTTTCAAATGTGTATCAAATAAGCTTAGGAAATAGAATGAAACATTGGGTTAATCTTGGCGAAGATTTATACGGAAATATAACTAGAATAGATAATGTTTTAGAAGGGATTGATAAAAAGATGAAAGATTCACAAGAAAAACTTGAGAATGTAAGATCTCAATTAGAATTGGCAAAAGTAGAAGTGGAAAAGCATTTTGTATCAGAGCAAGATTTAAAGGTAAAGCAACAGCGACTAACTGAGCTAGAATCCATTCTGAATATGGCTGATAAAATTGAAGTTGAAAAAGAGAATCCATTATTGGATAAGGCGAAATCCCTTATCAGTGATTTTATAAGCAGCGAGTATGATTCAAGTGTAGATGATAGCGTATTTGAGGATCTATCTAATATTAGCTTAGCTTATACCACCACAGAAGATAACATGCACCAGATACAAGCAGTAATAGATTTAGAAAATCCTACCTTTAAACAATATATTGATGGCAAGTTAGTTTATGAAGAACCTTATCAATCACTAAATGATTTAATAACTTATCAATTAGAATTCTTAGAGTTTGATAGCCTTGTAAGTATTGAACCAGAAGACTTAAAGAAATTTAAAGTTGAACTTGATTATGATAGGGATAATGACGGTGCAATAGATAGGTATGATGCAGATTTTAAGGATCCAGGAGTGCAAAGCTACGGTAGTTTAGATGAAAGAGAAGATTATAGGGGTGACAATGACTATATAGGTGATAATAAACCAAAGCAAAGCCTATTAGAGAGACTTGAAAGTAAGTCTATAAAGATGAAAAAAGATATAAATATTGAATCAGAAAAATTAAATGCGTGGGAGCGATAGGAGGCAAAAATGAATAAATTACTAGAATATTTTGAAGTAGAAAGTTACAATGAACTTTTGGAACTGGCTCATAGTAAACCTGATGATGAGAAAGTTATTGAATTAAGAGAGTTGCTATCACTATTTAATATAGAAGTAGGTGATAGCAATGACTAATCTCTATAAAACCTTTGGTTGTGATACTAGAGAAGAACTATATGAGAAAATGAAGCTAGGAGTGGATGAAGTACGTCCACTCCTTGAATTTTTAGACTATGCAAAGATGTCAATAATGAACAAGGAAAAAAATATAAGTTCACCTATAATATTATTTGAAACAGTTAGTAAAATAACACCACCAACAAAGGATAGTGCAAGAATTATCTTTGTAGACACTAAAAATAGACCAGTTCATCTTTGTAAAATGAGATTAAGTCAGAGAGCAGATATAAAGAGGGCTATATCAGAAGGATTGACAGCTGGAGCAGCAAATTTATTTATAGCTACTCATGAAGATTCTAAAGATTCTAGGATTGACAATTTTGTTGAACTTTCGGAATCCATAAGGCTTAGGGTAGTAGACAGATTAACTTATTCACAATCTAAGGAAGAATATACTTCACTTGGTGCACGTGATAGTTATCAACTAGATGAAAATCCAGAGATTATAAAAGAAACTCAAAATAAGGATAATATGACCTATAATCAACTTGATAAGTTTAATGAGTATGCTGAGTTCTTTGCACGCCAAGAATTAAAAGGTTTGAATATTATTGAAGATGTAGAATTGATAAAAGAAAAAATGAAATTAGGATTTCAGTTTGAGCAACAAGAAGTGCTTGGATATCTAAGTTATGACCAAGATAATAATGTTATAAACCTTAACCCTCAATTTAAAGGAGGAGTAAATTCATCTATAATCGATCCAAGAATTATACTAAAGGATTTACTAAGAGAAGAAAACATGAAGGGGTTTATCCTCTTTCACAATCATCCAAGTGGTAAAACTACCCCAAGTAGGGAAGACATGATGTCTACACAAGCATTATATGAAGGTATAAAAAGACTCAACATAGAAATGGCTGATCATTTTATAATAGCTAAAGAAGGTGTCCTATCTTTTGTAGAAGAAGTAGAAACGAATTCATTTAGTAATATTGAATACTTGGATAAAATTGCTGAGGTAAAAGAACCAATAATTGAGTATAGAGGACAAGCCACAGAGAAAGTTGAAGTTAAGCCTGAGTTGAGCCCTCAAAATGACCTTAAAACCGTTTTAAGTGAATTAATGGAACAAGACTATGAAACGTT
>JAAZCH010000385.1 GCA_012513395.1 Tissierellia bacterium | reverse complement strand
ATAACATCCTCTACCAAAATATTATTCACAATTGGAGCCAACTTTCTGATTTCTGGAACAAAACCTTTAGCTGTTGGAGCACAAATTGCACCTTTTAGAACCTTAAAAATACCATCTTCTACAACTGCTGTCCCCTTTGTCTCTCCAAAACCTCTTACTTTTCTACTATAGAAGTATTCACCATCTGGAAGATAACCATTATCTTTATTTATTTCTCGTTCTTTGGTAGCTTCATCGAAAACTTGATCCTTGGTCTTATCCTTTGGATAAATTTTATTACCCTCAAAAGATGACAATAGTTGCACTACGAGCTCAACATCTAAAGCGTAAAGCTCTGTATTGTGAACTTTGCTTTTACTAAAGATATCATCAATCAACTTTTCCTTATCATCATAATCATCGACTTCGATAGCAAATCTTCTTTTTAAGGCTGTGACATTTGAATAGCCATTACGTTCTAGTTGATACATACGCTGTTCAAAATTATCCAGTCCTGTCTTTCCTATTTTAATAAGACCAGGTACCGCTGTGGTCATTACATAAATTATTCCTTTAGCCATTTTCTACCTCTAAGCTTTTAATAATCCATAATAATACTCTAATACTTTGTACTGTTTTTCTATTTCTTTTATTTGCATATATTCTTTCATGTACGAGTAATCTGGTTCGCCTTTTACATTAACTGGCAGTAAAATCTTTTGCCTTTTTAATCTAGCTGTACCCATCTTATAGCCATAACCATACTTTTCTTTTTGATTTGTAATAACTCTAGTTAAGAATAAGGATATATATTTATCCCTACAGTTAGGAATAAGTTTTCTTGTATCATTCCCAAACAAAGCTGGGTATTCATGATAAAAAGCATATCCTACTGAACCATTACGATTAACACTTATACATTTTTCTTCAATTGTTTTATTTTCATTATCGACAAAGTAACCAATTCTATTATTTTGTGCTGTAGCAGTTACATACGGGGTAGCTCTATCAATTCTTTCTCTCGCATAGATATCTATTCCAGATTCAATTAAAACAAGATCTTCAAGCCAATATATATATATATATATTCAAGGGCTTTTTCTAGCTTATCTGATTCTGTTTTTTGCATGAATTGACTCATATATTCCCAATGAGGATTACCTTCTTTATCTACTGGCAATAATAAATTAGTATTATTAAGTCGAGACCCATTTAATTGCAAACCATATGATGCTTTTTCTTTTGAAACTCTTTCTATGGATGTGCAAATAAACTTTCCATTATATTTATTTAAATTAGGATTATATAAAAGGTTAATTGCTGAGCCTGCTCCACCTCTCCCCACAAAATCATATTCATGAAAAAAAGCATTTCCTCCTATTGGGTCAACGGAAATAACATTTCCATTGCTTATATTTTCATCCGTAGAAACAAAATAATTTAGCCCGTTATTTAGACTAGATGTTGTAACATAAGGGATATCTCCTTCCTGATAATTAGAAATTGATTTACCCTTTACTGGTTTAATCTTAAAAATGTCACCTATTTTAAATACTCTCCACTCAACACCTTCTAAGCCTACTAAATCAAATCCAGTTTCTAATATTTTTTGTTCATAATAGTTAATAACCTTTTGGGCAATTTCTTTTTGTTCTTGTTT
>JAAZCH010000384.1 GCA_012513395.1 Tissierellia bacterium | reverse complement strand
TACTGGAGCTAACAGGGGGAGTTGAACCCCCGACCTCCACATTACCAATGTGGCGCTCTACCTACTGAGCTATGATAGCACGAATATTATTATACGATATTATTAGGTTTATGTAAAGACGTATTATTTAATACTGCTATCTCTACACAATAATTGTGTTTTTAAATAATTAGTACTGGCAAAGATATAATATATGGGTATAATATAACGTAATGTATTATTGTAAATCAAAATAATGAAATATTAAAATTTTATTAGAGTAGAAACTAGTGCGTTAAGTACCGGAGGATGGGAAGTTGTCTTCGGGCGAGAAGCTTTTTGAGCTTGCGATACTGTTTTGCATCCGCTAATTGAAAGCTTCTTTTGTATTAAAAATATGAAAGGAGAAATTTATGAAAGAAAGAAATTTGAAAGAAAGTTTTAAGTTTAGTACCAAAGACATTGCATTAATGGGGGTATTAATAGCAACTGAAGTAGTATTATCTCGTTTTTTATCTATCTCGTTATGGAATTTAAAAATCGGTTTTGCTTTTGTTCCAGTAGTAATAGCAGCGATAAGATTAGGACCCATTAAAGCTGGAACAGTAGCAGCTTTAGGGGATTTCATAGGAGCTATGTTGTTTCCTATTGGTCAGTATTTTCCTGGTTTTACATTTACTGCGTTTTTAATGGGCATTACACACGGCATTTTCTTATATGAAAAACGAACTACTTCTCGAATCATCACAGGAGTATTAATAAACCAACTTATATTCAGTTTACTATTAAATAGTTATTGGATTTCGGTTTTATATGGAGCACCTTATAAAGAACTTCTTGCAACTAGGATATTCCAAACTGCAATTCTTGTGCCAGTTCAAATTGCCGTAATTAGCATATTAAACAAATCAGCAGCAAAAATTTTGATGGCATAATATTAGGAGATGAAGCTATGAATATTAATGAAGCAATGGATTTTATTCACCAAACTCAATGGAAAGGAAGTAAATTAGGACTTTCTAACATTGAAGTATTAATGGACTTGCTAGGCAATCCACAAGACGAACTTAAATACATCCATATTGCAGGTACAAATGGAAAAGGCTCAACAGCATCAATGCTATCATCCATATTGACAAAAGCTGGATACAAGACAGGACTATACACCTCTCCTTTTATTAATAAATTCAATGAGAGAATTCAAGTAAACGGCGAAAATGTTCCCGACGAATTTTTAATCCAATCAGTAGAAAGATTAAAAGAAGCATTGGACAAGATGGACAATAAGCCTACCGAATTTGAAATAGTAACTGCCCTTGGGTTTATGTATTTCTATGAAGTTAAATGCGACATAGTAGTCTTAGAGGTAGGATTGGGCGGTAGATTGGATTCTACAAATATTATCCACTCTCCTGAAGTAGCAGTAATAACTGCCATTGGATTGGACCATACAAAAGAGTTAGGAGAAAATATTGAAGAAATAGCTTGGGAAAAAGCAGGTATTATTAAAGAAGATTGTGACATAGTTATATACGACCAAGACAAAATAATTGTAGATGTAATTAAAAAAGTTTCTGATGAAAAATCCTCAAGACTTCACATAGCTGATTTCAATAAAATTGAGCCTTTAGAGATAAGCTTAAAAAATCAAAGCTTCAACTATAAAGAATACAAAAATATTAAATTGGCCCTCTTGGGAGATCATCAATTAAATAACGCTGCAACAGTTATAGAAACAGTTGAGGTGTTGCGAGATAAGGGTTGGGATATATCAAAAGAAGATCTTTACGAAGGTTTGGAAAATGTTAAATGGCCAGGAAGATTTGAAGTTCTAAATGAAAATCCAATTTTTATAGTAGATGGAGCTCACAACCCCCAAGGCGTAATCACTTTAGCAAATAATATTGAAAAGTATTTTAAAGGCAAAAAGATTACTTTCATAACTGGTGTAATGGCTGATAAAGAGTTTGATAAGATGTACGATATGATAGCTCCTTATGCAGAAAAATTTGTAGTAGTAGAACCAAATAATCCAAGAGCTTTTAAATACCATGATTTAGGAGTCCTTTTACACGAAAGATATAATGTCGATGTAGTGGAAGGCGAAAGTGTAAGTAATGGAATTAAAAAAGCCCTAGACGAAGCGAGTCCTGATGATGTAATAATAGCCTTTGGCTCACTATATATGTCAGGAGACATCAGATCTTACTTTATCAAATAAAATTCAAAAATTTTTAAGGAGCCCTCAATTGAAGGCTCCTTTTTAAAACTTACCAATCTTCTCTTCCAAAATATCCTTGAATAAACAAATTCACAATTATTAACAAACCACCTAAAAAAACAAAATGACGTTTAGAGTTCACAAATCTCAAATACGGTATAAATAAAATTATAAATTTCAAAAACCAATTTTTCACTCCATTTATTGGATATATAGCTTTTGGCGAAAAAAACGCACCCCAAAACCCAGAGAATATTAGCAACACTATAAGTGCTAGTATTAACTTCTTCCACATAACATTTGGAATAGCATAGGCCCACGTTACTAAAATAATTAAGGATAACATTTCTAAAATTAGTGCAAATAAATCATTTATTTTTAACATAACTGACCTCTAAATAAAAACTATTTATTATCTTTGTATCTCTCAGTTAAAGTTACATGAATAAAATCCCCTGCTTGTTTACCGATTTTAGCTCTTATATCTTTTCGCACTCCTATTATATGATTCGGTGTTTTCATTTTTACTACTTGCCCGTCATATGGTTCACCATCAAATGTAGCGTGGACAAGTACTCTTCCTTTCCCAAATTCTTCTTTTACATCAAAGGGTATTTCTATATAAGCTGCGTCCATGTCAGGGTGTTTTATAATTATTGCGTCAAATTCATATACTTTATTCACTATACACCTCTTTGCATATAATAATAAAGTGCTGAATGGCAAATATATTCAGCACTTTATCCGAAATTTTATTTTTTAATTTTATCAACAATCTTAGAAGCTTCTTTTTTAATACTGTCAGCTCCTACTTTATCTAATAAATCTTTTATAGCGCCATCTGCCTGTTGCTCCGTATAGCCTAGTTTTTCTTGCAACATACCTTTAAACTTAATAGCACTACCCTTCGCTCTTTCTAAATCGTCATCAGTTAGTTTTCCCCAAGTTTCTTTAGCAAGTCCCCTAACTTGGTCCCACTTGCCTTCAAAAATATTTTTATTCATTTCATCACTCCTCGTGAATATTTTCTAATTGATACAATCTATATATGCCCTGTTTTTTCATCTAAAATCACTTGTGGATGGGAGGAAGAATGTTTTTATGAAAATTTTTTATTGATTTAATGTAATCATTATGTTAATATACTATTACTGCATTTAAGCCACCGTGTCGGAACTGGCAGACGAGACAGACTCAAAATCTGTTATCCGCAAGGGTGTGTGGGTTCGAGTCCCACTGGTGGCACCATTCAAGGAGATACAAACAGTTCTTTGGAATGTATGTATCAAATTAACAAAACAAGAATTAAAAGAGATTTTATACCAGTGATTAAGTTCACTGGTTTTTCTCTATTTATGGCTGAAAAATATGACTTCATAAAATCTATTTAAACGGCTTTAAACCTCAAAGACATGCCATAGCACCTCTAAAAATCAACAAAAAAAGGAGTAGAAATTAATCTACTCCTCCAAAGCTTTTTCAATATCATTTTTATGCTGGTTCATGTCAAAAACTACAGCTTCTATAAAATCATCAATTTCAGTTTGAGTTAAACCAAGTTCAGCAATTAAATCTTCATATCTTTTAGTAAGTCTTGTTCTAACTTCTTCAAATTTTATAGATCCAGCCTTTGTACTTTTAATTTGCTGCTCCAAAGCTCTAACCAAATTATCTACTTGTACTAAAAATATTTCCAAATTCTTAGCATAAGTTTCAACCTGTTCTCTGTGAGCTTGTCTTTGCTCCTTTGTAGTCCTAGACTTATAGTAAGGAATTAAAAAAATCACTACAACAGTAGTGACTACAGCCAACAACATTAAAATCATTTCAAAATATTCATTCATTTTATACGCTCCTTATTCCTATTAAATTATTTAAGCCCCTTGTAGAGCTAATGCCTTTATTTCCAACGTAATTCATCTGCGTACTTTGTCCACCATCAAGAAAAATAGCACCATCAACTTTTAAATGTATGAAAATTTTATTTTTAAATTCTTCCATGCTCATATTCTTTGCCACAATTAAAAAAACAGTATCGCCTTTATAAGCAATCCCTGTTCTATTCGTACTGTAAATTACGCTTGAATCCCAATTTTCTTCTTTTGGAATATAATGCGGTATTAAGCTTCCCCCGCCAATGGCCCAAACTGTACTACTTGGAAGCTCAACTACTGACTTAACTCTTTTAACCTTTACGTTAACTCCGTCAAAATACATAGTGCCACGCGGTGGTTGTTGCCAGCCATTAAACTTTGCATTTCCGGACAAGGCCACGCCGTTATTTACTGCAATTAGCCAGCAACTATTTAAAGATTGTGGTCTACGTGTGTCAAAGAAAGTGCCGTTGATTCCGTATGTTCCTAGTTGTCTAAGAGTTTTTCCACCCATACTAGCAATATAAATATTATGCGGATCGGTCTCTATAACTTGTAGTCCTGCCACTTCAAAATATCTGCTTCGTCTGCTTGGAGTGGTAGGCTTTTCTACTTTTTCACCTCCTAGGAGTTTTCCCAACTTTAAAGCTACTGCAAGATTAATATCTTTTTCCAGTAAGCCATTTCCACGCGCCCCTGGATCACTTCCCCCATGACCAGCATCCAAAACGATAGTATCTAAATCTTTACTAATACTTTTACCAATATATTTCTTAATTCCACCCGCAATTGCCTTAGCAAACTCATCTTGTTTATCTACTAACAACTTAGAATCATCTTTATTGTCAATAAATGCCAATTCCACCAACGCAGCAGGAGCATTTGTCTTCGTTATAACCGTAAACTTAGCATTTTTAACACCTCTATTTACAGTATAAAGACCAGCATCTAAAATTGCATTTTGAATATCATTTGCCAATTCTTTACCCTTTGTACTAGTTGGATAGTGAAAAGTTTCAAGACCCTTAGCAGCACCATCAAAAGCATTGCAATGAATACTAACAAAAACATCAGCCTTAGCATTATTAGAGATAATCGTTCGCTCAGTAAGAGTTAGTTTCTTATCTTCAGTTCTAGTGTAAATAACATTAAATTTGGACAAAACAATCACCTCCTATTGAGTTCTTTTCAACTCCTCAAAATCTACCTTCAACTTGTTAATCTCCTTCATGATAACCCTCTTGAAATCATCATCAGCTTTCTCATTTGTTTCAATAATTTGGGATAGAGATTTAATCTGTTCCAAAATAGAATTCATCTTTTCATCAGTTTCTTTATGTTGCAAATCCATTTTAGACTCCATCTGAACGTGCATATCCTCAGTGTTTTCAATTACTTTACTAACCTTAGACATTATTTTAGTATTATTATCAGTTGCAATAGCTGAATGCTTAATTACATTGAC
>JAAZCH010000051.1 GCA_012513395.1 Tissierellia bacterium | reverse complement strand
TGGGAAGGGTATCAGTTGAGAGCTTTTATGAGAAGTTGGGATATCATACAACTAGCGAAGAACCTTTCGACTACTATATGACTCCTCATATATATATGGAAAAAAGTTTATAATCTTTAAAATTAATAGAGCTTGCATGTTGTGGGCTCTCTTTTTTATTTTAAAACTTACTTGCAAAAATAGATAAAGTGCGCAAAACATTTTTAATGTTTATGTTGTTTGTATTTATAAAAATTCTTATTTTTAATTGAATATCCTAAAACTATTTAATACAATGATATACAGAGGTGAAAAGTGAAGTTAATCATTGATAATATACACAAATCCTTTGGAGTCAATCATGTGCTCAAAGGTGCTACACACGATTTTGAAAAGGGTAAAATATACGCTCTGTTGGGGCGAAACGGATCAGGCAAGACCACCCTTTTTGATTTGATTGCAAATAAGAAAAAAGAAGATTCTGGAGATATTCTATTGGAAGTAGATGGAGTACCTAGAGAAATTAACCAAGATGATTTATTCTACATGGTGGCAAATCCCCTACTCCCTAATTTTCTGACAGGACGTGAATTCCTTCAGTTTTTTATCGACGTAAATGCAGAAAGAATACTGGAGAATAGAAGCTTAGATGAATTATTTGACTGGATAGACTTTGATATAAAAGAAAGGGATTATTTAATCCAAACATATTCCTTGGGAACTAGAAATAAACTACAAATGCTCATGTTTATCTGTCTAAAGCCTAAAATTATTTTAATGGATGAACCCTTAACTAGTCTAGATGTCGTTGTACAACTTCAAATAAAAAAACTTCTTAAGGACATGGAAAGTGATCATATAATTTTATTTTCTACTCACATACTACAGCTTGCTACAGATTTATGTGATGAACTTATAATTCTCAGCGATGGAAAATTATATCCTTTACCCGAAGAAAAATTAAAGGATTCTAATTTTGAGGAGGAAATAATTAATATTCTAAGCAGAAATACAACAGAGGAGTCAGATATTTTAAATGAAATTGCAAAGTCAGCTGAGAACGAGGAACTAGATGATGAAATTATTTAATCTCTATATGAAAATTGCAGAATTGGATATAAGATCCTTTGTTAACCAAGCATTATTTTATTATAGAAAAATTCCCATGTTAAAGTGGTTAGCACCAGGCTCCTCTTATAGAATGACAGGTCCTAAGGAATTTTTAACATTCTTTGCTCCACTAGGTACAATTGTAGTAAGATTTGTAAAATCCTTGCCCGTTTATGGATTGTTGGCTTTAATTTCCCTTGGTCTTAATAATATATTTGCAAGGATGCCTATTGCGACAATTTTTCTAAATCTAGTGATTGCTGGTATGATTTTGGATTTTTCTCAGTTCTATTACGAAACCATGAAAGAAAAAACCCTAATCCATTACAATTTATTTAAAGTAGATCCCAAAGATTTCACCTTCTCAGGCATATTTATCCAAGAATTTATAAATATCTTCGGAAGATTTCTTTCCCTCACACTAATAGGTAGAATTCTTGGAATTGGGCCAGTGACATTATTATCAATAGGTTTTTTGACTTATTTGTTTTCAATAATATTCAATGGATTAAACTTCTTTCTATTCGATAAATCCATTTTAAATCCTAAGAACTATGGAAAGTATCAGTTTTTATCTACTATTATGACTTTAGCGATATTTGCTGCAACATTGTTATTAAGTATCGACTTGGCTCAATATTTTATATCACCCATGGGATTAGGTCTTGCAATTGTTTTATCGATAATTAGCATTATTTTTTTGAAAAGTCTTCATAGATATACAGAAATCTTGCTCATGTTTGAAGACTCCTACACTGAAAAAGGAATAAGCACCAACACAGACAAAATCCAAATTTATAGCGCATTAAAAGCTGAAGATTTGGAAGCATCGAAGTCTCATATTAGAACTGGTTTGAAAGGTTATAAATTGTTAAATGAAACATTTTTCCAAAGACATCGCAGAATATTGTTAAAACCAATTTTAATAAAAACGGGAATATTAATATTTATATTTTTATTTTTTGGAACGATTAGATTTTGGTGGAAGATTATAGATTTACCAACTGAAATTCCTCTTGAAAGTATATACTTTGAAAATTCTATAATGACTTTTTTACCTGGAACTGTGCCTTTTGCTGCATATTTGCTTTTCTTCCAAGAGTCTATGACGAAAATTATGTTTATTAACTGTGACCAAGCCCTAATGCAATATGGATTTTACAGAAGACCCGCTGACTTACTCAAGATGTTCAGTTTAAGAATTAAAAAGTTGTTATTTTGGAATGGAGGACCACTGTTAGTTACTTTAATATGGCTTGGGTTAATGAAAGTAATGTATGGATTTGAAACCAAGGATGTTTTAATAATCGCATTGCAAGTTATATCATTGTGGATTTTCTTCTCAGTACACACTTTGTTCATTTATTATATTTTCCAGCCATATAATGATGCATTTGAGTTAAGACATCCCATATATCAAATAATTAATTGGATTGTTTATTTCGTTTCATATCTTTCTATGAACATGAGATGGCAAGGTGCTTGGGTAGCACCGGTGTTTATTGGGATTGCTGCAATATATAGTGTAGTTGCTTTGATTTCGGTATATCGTCTTGCGCCTAGTACATTTAAAGTCCGAATAAATAAATAAGTTGTTTGAGCTTATATCCTTGCTCAAACAACTTATTTTTAATAATAGTAATCGTCAATCTCCATAGAAAAACTTTTTTCAATATATTCTTCCAAGTCTGAACTTACATCCTTTTTGTGTCCCGCTGGATCCTTTTCAATTGACTTTCGATACTCTGCGGCTTTGTCACTTAAATCTTTAGTCAAAACTAATTCCCCATTATTAAATGTAAGCATCAATAGTTCTTGGTAAGCATGGGGATTTTGATAACCCATGTGCTGATAATATCTTCTTAGAAAACCATATCCTAATAAAAGTTTCCCGGAGTAATTAATTGGCAAATCCACATTATAATAAGCATAAAATGAAGATTCTTCTTTCTCGTCCACAGCTTTAACTCCATTAATCTCTGGGTAATCGTCATCGGCATTATTTACATGTAAATTTTCTACAACTAACTTATTGTCTTTTATATTTGCTACATAATAATAGCCTCTCCAGCACGCCGTATGAGGTGCCACAGGTGTAAGTCCATACTCCCTAGGGTCAAAATCAATATCCCTACTAGATCCTATGAGATCATATTCCTTTTCGTTTATTTTAAATAAATTACTTATTTGTGCAGTCATGGGAAATCCTCCTGTAATTTTGTTAGTCATTATTTACCCATTAACTAGAAATTTATTAATACAAAAATTTAAACTCATTTTCATAATTAGAACGAAATAAAGAAAGACGAGATTTCTCTCGTCAAATTTTTTAAAAATTAGTTTTATTTACCAATCTGCATTAAATACATATTTGTCCAGTCTATCAAATGCTTCAACTACTGATGCATATGGTAATGCGAAGTTCATTCTGATAGCGTATGGTCTGTTAAATGGTCTTCCGTCTTGCCAAACTACTCCGTATTCTGCTCCTCTACGTTGTAATTCGTCAATTGTCTTTCCATTTTCTTTACACCATTCTTCTGCGTCGATATAAAGTAAATATGTTCCTTGTGGTTTTGCTACGCTTAATCCTTTGAAGTTTTCGTTAATATAATTATATGCATAGTCAATATTTTTTCCAATAACTTCGATTAGTTCATCAGTCCATTGGTGTCCATCGTCTTTGTAAGCTCCGATTAAAGCAGCTACTGACATTACGTTAGCTGAATTGTAATGTGGAAGTGAAGACTCTTTTATTACTCTATCTTTTAACCAAGGATTATAAATTATGTGATAAGATCCTTGTAGTCCTGCTAAGTTAAATGTCTTAGATGGAGCATAAAGTGCTATTGTTCTTTGTTTTGCGTCTTCGTTAAGCATTTGTGGTGGAAGGTGTTTGTTTCCGTCTAAAATAATATCAGACCAGATTTCGTCAGAAATTACAAAAACATCGTTAGCTTTGTAAACTTCAAATGCTTTTTCAACTTCTTCTCTATCCCAAACTCTACCAGTTGGGTTATGTGGTGTACAGAATATAGCAACATGGATTTTATTTTCTTTAATTTTTTTATCCATGTCTTCGTAGTCCATTCTCCAGATTCCTTCCTCGTCTCTGTAAAGTTCAGAGTGAACTAAGTTGTAACCCATATTTTTAAGTGAATTTGTAAATCCAATATAAGTTGGAGAGTGAAGTAATATGTTATCTCCATAAGATGCAAGAACTTTAACTGCGGAAACTACTCCACCAAGAACGCCATTTTCATATCCAATGTGTTTAGCTTCTAGTCCTTCAACGCCATTTCTTCTCTTGTGCCAGTCGATGATACTATTGTAGTAGTCATCTGATACTGCGAAATATCCATATAGAGGATGTTTTGCTCTTTTAATCATTTCTTCTGGGATTGTAGGAACTGTTTCGAAGTTCATATCTGCAACCCACATTGGCAGCCTTGAAAAACCTTCTTTAATTTCTGCCCCTGGTATAGGCATTACGTCTACTGCAAATGCATGTGTTCCAGATCTGTCAATTATACTTTCCCAATCAAATTTGTACCCCATTTTAATCAATCTCCTTTTAACCTTATGATATTTGATATAACTTGTCTATCGATAAAATAATTATCATTAAACCTGTGATAAAAATTTTACGGCTTAACTTAATTATGTATTTATAAATTCTAACGAGTTGTTTCTAAGAAAATCTCATAATTTTTACATTGTTAAGCTAATTAACTTTAAAATGATTTTATCACATTTTGGCTGTTATTACAATATGAAAATCTAATTTTTTAACTCAATAGCATTTAATTTCACTAAATAAAAAAAGAGGCTGATAATTAATATATCAACCTCTTGGAATATCTTTTATAAAAATAAATCTTCAATTTCTTTATCTGGATTGTCCTTTAACTGAATGTATTTATGAATTTGATTTGCGATTTTTTTAGCACCAGCTACGGCATCTACAACTGTTCTAGCGCCCGTAACTACATCACCTGTTGCAAAAACTCCAGGATGAGTAGTTTCTCCATTTTCATCTGTAATTATCAAACCTTTTTCGTTCAGCTGTAGTAATTCGTCAGAATTTGCTATATTTTTTTGGGATGCTTGGCTAATTGCTATTACTATCGAATCACACGGGAAAAATCCACGTTCTTCTTCTGCTCCTTCTTCTGAACTCTTGTAATAAAGTCCTTCTAATGTAAATTCCAAAGGCTCAGTATGGAATTTAAATTCCACTCCGTCCAACTCAGTGTAAGTTATTTCTTCTTCAGTAGCACGAATATCTTCACGTCCTCGCCTGTAGAAAATTATTACATTTCGAACACCTTTACGTTTAGCTGTTCTAGCTACGTCCATGGCTACATTTCCAGCACCTATAACAACACATGTTTCGCCTAGGTTATAAACGTCAGGAGACTTTAAGAAATTTATTGCATGGTACACGTTGGGAAGTGTTTCTCCCTTTAAATTAATTCTTTTAGGATTCCATACGCCAGTTCCGACAAATATAGCTTCGTATCCATCTCGGAACAAGTCAGTCAAAGTAAAAGTAGGACCTATTGTCATATTAGGGTGGATTCGAATTCCTAATTCGTGCAAATGAACTTCCAGTTTATCCAAAATAGAATTAGGCAAGCGATATTCGGGGATTCCATATCTCATAACCCCACCTACTCTAGGCATACTTTCAAATATTGTCAATTCATATCCATAAGTAGCCAGAAAAACTGAAAGACTAATTCCCGCAGGTCCTCCACCAATTACAGCTATTTTTCCACTATATGGCGCTTCAAAAACTTCTTCTCGCATTCCTAAATAAAAATTTGAAATATAGTTTTCTATCGCCGATACGTGAATTGGATTTGATTTTCGATTAAGTACACAATGCCCTTCACAATAATCTCCAACGGGACATATTAACGAACAGACAACCGACATTGGATTATTTCTATATAGCATAGTTCCTGCTTCCTCAATTTTTCCTGACAATAACAGGGATATCATTTGAGGTATAGGAGTATTAACAGGACATCCCTCTCTACATAAGGGTCTTTTACATTGTAAACACCTTTTTGATTCTTCTAATATATGAACAGCCATAACTTCCTCCCTAATTACTTTATGGGTATTAGTATATCATAGCAACTTCAGATATTAAATTAAGATATTTTAATGTCAAGTGTAATATCAAGTTTTATAAATACTATAGTTAATTATAATCTTCCTGACATTTCTGTCATATCCTTTAATTTTAAAATAACCTCTTCCTCTAACTCTCCCTTTTTCATTCTCCAAGTCCAATTATCCCCCAGAGTTCCAGGGATATTCATCCTAGCTGAATTATCTAGAAATAACAAATCTTGCATTTGTATTATTGCAATTCTTGAAATGCTTGTAAAGGCTCCCCTAATCATTCCCCAAGTGTAACCTTCTTCTTTCGTTAGATTTAAATATTTTTTCGCAAATTCTATATCTTTTGAATCAAATTCATCAATCCATCCCAGTATCGTATCATTGTCGTGAGTTCCTGTGTACATAATGGAGTTTTCCACTGCATTATGAGGTATATGCTCACTATTTCCAGATGGGTTAAAGGCAAATTGAAGTACTTTCATGCCAGGAAAACCCGTATCTTCCAAAAGTTTTCTTACAGCAGAAGTTATAACACCTAAATCTTCGGCAATTATTGGAACATCACCCAGTTCACTTTTTATTTTATCAAAAAGCTTTATCCCAGGTCCTTCTGCCCATTTTCCATTTTTAGCAGTTTTATCACCTTTGGGAACTTCCCAATATGATTCAAATCCTCGGAAGTGATCTATTCTAACCAAATCAAAAATCGAAAAATTCCATTTAATCCTATCAATCCACCAGGTAAAATTCGTATATTCGTGGACTTTCCAATCGTAAATCGGATTACCCCAAAGCTGCCCGTCGTCAGTAAAAGCATCTGGAGGTACGCCTCCAACTACAAAAGGTATTAGATTCTCATCTAATTTAAATAATTCTGGATTCGCCCAAACATCAGCGCTATCTTCAGCAACGTATATGGGAAGATCTCCAATGGTTTGAATTCCATTTTTATGCAAATAATCTTTTAGTTTATCCCATTGTTCAAAAAATATATATTGAACAAAAATATAATAGCTAACTTCATCCCTATATTTTTCTTCAAATTCTTTTAATGCCAATTCATCGCGTAATTTAAATTTATCCTCCCACTCCAACCAACTAAACCCATTTTGATGGTCTTTTATGGCCATGAATAACGCATAGTCTTTTAGCCAAAAATTATTTTTCGTAACAAATCCTTGAAAATCTAAATCTTCCACGTCAAATCTAGAAAATGCTAATTTAAATATTTCCCTTCTTTGATGATGAAGTTTTTCATAATTAACCTTAGATAAATTTTCATCTTCCTTGTATTTATCTAATTCACCTTCAAAAATCAAACCTCGTTCTATTAAATCCTCCAAGTCAATTAAATAAGGATTTCCAGCATAACTACTTAAAGATTGGTACGGAGAATCGCCATATCCAGTAGGACCTACTGGTAGAAGTTGCCAATACTTTTGTCCCGCAGCTTTTAAAAAATTGGCAAACTCTCTAGCTTCTAATCCCATACTTCCAACCCCATAATTATTTGGAAGAGAAGTAATATGCATTAATACTCCTGATCCTCTTTGTTTTCTCAGCACTTTGTAATCAAATTTTTCTGCCTTAAATATGTTCATATAATTCCTCGCTCTATGTATTTTCTTTTAATGATAATATAATAAACAAGCCATTATCCAAATTTTAATAATTAGAATGTCATACAAATAACATGATTAGATGTTATAATAATTATATTATAAATCAAACGGAGGTAGAAATGTATTTCTTTTTAAATGATTACAACGATATATGTATTCCAGAAATTTTAGACGCACTTAAAGGTGCACTCGATGAGAGAAATCCAGGATATAGCTTTGATACACATACTGAAAATGCAATTTGTTTGATTAAAAATGCTATTCAATATAAAAATGCTGAAATTCACTTTGTTCCAGGAGGTACAAGTGCAAATATTTTAGGTGCAACTGCGGGACTTCGTCCTGAAGAATCTATTTTATCTGCTACTAGTGGACATATTGAAGGTCACGAAGCAGGTTCCATCGAAGCCACAGGAGTAAAGATAGAGACGATTCCTACTATCGATGGCAAATTAACTGTGGAACTTTTGGAAAATAAGCTTTCTGATTTTGGACCTGAATTTATGACGGTTCCCAGAACAGTTTATATATCCAATACGTCGGAGTTAGGAACTATCTACACAAAAGAAGAAATAGAAAGTATTTACAATTTCTGTAAATTAAATGGACTGTACCTATTTATAGATGGGGCAAGAATGGCAGCAGCTTTGGTTTCTGAAAAAGCGAATTTGAAACTGGAAGATTTACCAAGAATATGTGACAGCTTCACATTAGGTGGTACGAAAAATGGCATGCTCTTAGGCGAAGCCATCGTCATAGTAAATGATGAATTAAAACGTGGATTTATTAACCTAAAAAAACAAAAAGGCGCCATGTTGGCAAAAGGATTCGTAACGGGAATAATGTTTGAAACTGTTTTCGCCATGGAAGATGGTTACTTGAAGGGCGCTAGGCACGCTCATAAAATGGCAGAAAAACTTGCAAAAGGACTTGAAGAAAAAGGTATTGAATTATATCAAGAATTCCAATCCAACCAGATCTTTATAGAAAGAACTAAAACGGAAGTCGAAGAATTGAGAAAGGTTGCAGCTTTTGAAGTAACAGGAAAAACTGAAGCCGGAAATGACGTAATTCGCTTCGTAACTACTTACAGAACTACAGAAGAAGAAGTAGAAGGATTAATAGAAATTATTTAGTAAGGAGAATGATATTGAACATTAAAAAACTAGTCACCTTAGCTATTGTATTTGTTTTGGTTTTAATACCTACAATAGCATTGGCAGAAGTACAAATAGATTCAAAAATAATTGAAGAAGCAAGAAGTATAGCAGAAGAAAAAATAATCTTGGGTGAATTTACAAGCCCATTGACCATTAATTTATCCACAATTAAAAATGGAAAACAAAATATCAACGGAAAACTAACCGAAGGTATTAGAGTTTCCAAAGACAGAACAGCTATAGGAGTAAGAGACTTTGTAAATCTAATATACGGATTGGAAATATTTTGGAATGAAAGTCATAGAATGGTGGTAATCAAATCCCAAAATGGCAAATCAATAATACTTCCCATTGATAAAAACGTAATTTTTACTGATGGAGTTATGTCTAGGATTGACGTTGCTGCTACCATAGATGCATCTATAGGCAGAACATTCCTACCCATGAGAACTTTGGCAAATGCATTGGGATATGAAGTTAGCTATGACGAGGAAACCCATACCGCTGAGCTAAAAGAACCAGGGTATGTGCCATCTATAAAAGATGCAGTAGGAGCAGAAGTTCCTACTATGCAATCTCTAATAGATCCTATTAATAAAGAGTTCCAAAAACAAAATGTCGTCGATTCTATTTTATCAAACAAGGATAAGCCAGAGATTAAAACTGTCTCTAGAAGTGTAAATACAATTACAGGTACTGTAACGAAAAATTATGCAGAAGATATTGAGAGAGATTTGATGCGACTTATAAATGATCATAGAGTTCAAAATGGCGTAAAAGCATTGGAAATAGATTCTAATATCAAAAATCTTTCAGATATTAGAGTAGCAGAAGTAAGTGCAAATCCAAATAGTAATCACATAAGGCCAGATGGTTCTTCATGGGATACTGTCGGAAATGTAAATGGTGAAAATTCTGCAGCCATTTCCATAAGAGATAATAACGCCCAAGCACTATTCAACGCTTGGAAAAGTTCTTCGGGCCATAATGCAAATATGCTAAGAAGTGAGTTTTCTTCCTTTTATGTTTCAGTAATTTTTGACGGAGAAAACCTATACGCAGTCAATTTGTTCAAACAATAATATTTCGAATGTAAAAAATTTAAGCCAGCTATTAGGATATATAAATCCTCACAGCTGACTTTTTGTTTGCAGAGGGAAAGCTCTACTTTAATTTTTTATCTAGCAAATCTTTCAGTACGACGGCATTATTCATTTTAACGTCCTTCGCACCGAATAGTAAAGTGACATTTCCTTTAGTTAATTTTTCCTCGATTAATTTTATAAATTCTTCTGATTTGGGATTCGATTTCAATTCCAATTCGTATTTTTTTACAAACTCGTCAAACTTGTCTGGAACATGATGGAATTCCTTTCTCAAGTCGTCAGAAGGGGATATTTCTTTAGCCCACTCATCTAGTCTCGCCTTTTCCTTCGACATCCCTCTAGGCCACAGTCTGTCCACTAAAATCCTATATCCATCTTCATCATCGTAATCATCATAGATTCTTTTTATTTTTAACATAATATTCACCTCGAATTATAAAAGCTTCCTATGCTTATTTAGCTTGAATTTTATATAATAAAGACTCAAGATTTTACCTCTTTATTCTTCCTAGTCTCTAAGTCTGTTGTATAAGCGTAACAATGAGTACTTCCTAATATATAATCTTTGATAATTAATGATGCCATTACACTATAGCATGTTCCATTTCCACCAAATCCCAAGGCATAAAACTTTTTATAGTTATCTGGGAACTTTCCAATAAAAGGTATTCCGTCTTTAGATTCGCCAAAAATTGATTGCCACGCTTTATAAATCTTGGTATTTAAATTTGGATAGTACATTTTTATTTTTTCTAATATTTCCTCACTTTTTTTATCGATAGTATTTTGTCCAAATAATCTAGTTCCACTTCTATCTAAGCCACCAGCTATAATTCTATTTTGTTCAGTAAATCGAAAATATACGTATGGATCAGCACTATCCCAAAGCATCTCTTTATTTCCCCAATGGGAGTCTAACTTTTCTGTCACTAATGAAAATGTAGTATTTCTTTCGCAATAGGGTTCAGCAATTTTCACCATATTTTCTTCATAGCCAGTTGCATAAACTAAAAATTTGGATTCAATAAAATAATCATTTGCAATTACTATGAATCCTTCTTCATTATCTACCACTCTTTTTACTTCAGCATTTTTAAAAACTCTTCCAGCATTTTTTAAACTGTCTCTATGTAGTTCTTGAACCATCTTAAAAGGATTTAGTTCTGCATCTTTCCAAGTTTTCATTGCTCCACAAGCTTCCAATTGGTATTCAGATTTTAATCTTTCTTTGCCTATCCATTCTGCAGGGAAGTCATATTTTTTTAATGTTTCAAAATTATTCTTCATACCTTCTAAGTCTTCTTCCTTGTTACATAAAAAAAGACTGGCAGTATCTTTGTATCCAACATCTTCGCCTAAATAATTTACTACATTCCCCAACTCTTCCATGGCCAAAATAGAAAATCTATAAAAATCCACAGCCCATTTTTCTCCAAATTCTTCTACCATTTCGTACAAAGACATGTCGGAATTGTATTGAATAATTCCTGTATTTCCATCGGAAGAACCATATCCAGGAGTTCTTTTATCCAAAACCACTACATCCAGCCCTTCTCTTATTAATGCGTTACCTATAAGAGCTCCACTTATGCCGCCACCAATAACTACGACATCACAATTAATATCTGCATTTAATTCCAAATATTCAGCATTTTTTATAGTATCTTCCCAAAAAAGTTCTCCAGAATGCAATTTCTTCATATAGCTGTTCCACCTTCAAATGATTTTTAGATATATTTAGTTTATACCCATATTAAATTTATAAATAAAATGTGTGGATAAAATCTTTGGAAAACCTTGACCACAATCACCAAGGTTTTTTCTTTAGAATAGTATAGTTAAAAATATATTGTTCACTTTGAACCATTAATTAAAGTTTTAAACTCTTTATATTATCTCCTTAGTATTATATAATTGAACACAGGTGATGAAATGATAAATAATTATATTAAACCTGATCCAAATACTTGGACGGGACGAATAGATTCCACGGAAGATTACGATGCATTTAGATGGCATCAGTGGATAGAATTTTTAGACTTAAATGACGAAAGCAATAAGCCTTTTACGGGAGAATTGGGATTTGCTTTTTTGGGATTTAAATCTGATAAAGGTATAGAACAAAATTTAGGAAGAACCGGCGCATATAACGGGCCACCAGTTATTAGAAAAGCTTTGGTAAACTTGCCTTGTAGTTTTAGTCCAGAATTAAAACTCTTTGATGCAGGAGATGTTACTTCGGAAAATTGCACTTTGCTAGAAGCCCAAGAATCTTTAGCTCAAGCAGTTGACAAGTTGTTGAGTTTGAACCTATTTCCTATTTTATTAGGCGGAGGTCATGAAATCGCTTTTGGACATTACAAGGGAATATTCGATTATTTCCAAAGAAATGACAAGAAGGCAGATGTTGGAATAATTAATTTTGATGCTCATTTCGATAACAGACCGTATAAAGAAGGTATGGGAACTAGTGGAACTATGTTTCGCCAAATATATGATTTGAATAAATCTGCAAATAAGGACTATTACTATTTTGTACTGGGAATTCACAGATCTGCAAACACTAGAAGTTTATTTAAATTTTCTGATGAGTCCAATACAGAATATGTATTGGCAAAGGAAATCACAAATGGGGATATTTTTACTGTATTCGGAAGGCTGGATCGGTTTATTCGAAAAGTTGATCATTTATATGTGACTATCGATACTGACGTATTCTCATCTAGCATAGCTCCAGGGGTAAGTGCACCACAACCTTTGGGACTGGATCCGGAAAAAGTCATAATTTTACTTAAATATGTATTGGCTCACAACAAAATTGCGAGCATAGATATAGCGGAAGTTTCACCGCGATTTGATCATGACAGCAGCACAGCCACTCTTGCTGCAATTCTAATTTTCGCAATTGTAACTAAGTTAGGCGAAGGATTAGAATAATAAAAATGTGAAAAGCCTTGGTCACAATTGACCAAGGCCTTTCTTATAGAATAGTGTGAGATAGATTTTGTCGTTTTTAATATGGTCTCCAATGTTTAGTCCATCGTTCTTCTTTATTAGATAATCTTTCATAATTATGACTATTACTAGCTTCCATAATGTCATAATATGCCCAGTATACATTCGTTAAGTCAGTAAAGCTGATTATGCTTCTCACATTAGTATCTACATAAGCTTTGTCTGCCTTTCTGTCTAGCATTCTATTTACTATAGTTACAGTTTCAGCACGAGTCAATTCTCTATCAGGTCTTTGGCTTTTAGAATTCTTAATTAGAACAACCAATGAAGCTTCATTGGATTTTGGAATCTGTTTTATGGAATTAATTACATCTTACCATACTCCGCCTGAAATTGTTATTGAAGTTTAAACCAAATATCGGGTTTAACATATTCTTTTTAGTTCCAATCTTTATCGCCTGACCATTCTTTTTTAGCTGTTACAATCTTTGTATCATCTGCAAGTTTTTTGTTGATTATAGTGATTTCTCCATCAGGATTGTTAATTCTTAAAGTTATATCTTTTGCACTGTATTCCACAGTATATCCAAAATTTTCAATTTCAATAACTTCATACTCGCCATAATATAGTTCTTCAGTTTTACTGTTTCATCATGAGGTATTATTATTTTTTCATAACCTTAAGGTCCAGTTATTTTAATTTTAAACTTTTTATTAGTTCCAGCAGATTTTGGAGTTACAATTTTCTTATTTTGTCATTTTAAATGTCCCAATTTAATGTTAATATTTCTAAAATAAATACAACACATGGATTCAGATAAGCTAATCCATGTGCTGTAAAAATATATTTCTAAGTTTTAATTTTTGAAATTAAAAATCTGATTCTATTTTGTTTTCTTCGTAACTTATCCAATCGCTGTAACTTCCTGGATATAGTTTTGGTTTTAGTCCTGCTTCCTCCATAAACATATAATTTACCGTAGCTGACACTCCGGATCCACAATAAAGTATTATTTCTTTTGAATCCTTCAAATCTTTATAATATTCGTTAATTTCGGCCAAGCTTGGAAAATCATCTTCAATTAGTTTATCATATGGATAGTTTACAGCTCCTGGTATTCTGCCTGGAATTTTATCTAAAGGTTCTTTTTCTCCAGAATATCTCTCATATGATCTAGAATCTATTAAAGTGGTAGAATCCTTGCCTATGGAATTTCTTACATACTCCATATCTACTTTAAGGTCATCATTAATTTTTAAAGATAAATCCTCTTTTCTTTCCACAAATGGAGATGACTCTGTAATTTCTCCTCCACTTCTTACCCAGTTATTATAACCGCCATTTAAAACATACACATCTTCTTTTCCAATATATTTTAAAATCCAAAATAATCTTCCAGCAAAAGAAAGACTCCCATCATCATAGATGACGACAGTTGAATCATCTTCCATCCCCAAATCTTTCATATCATCTACAAATTTTTTCATATCAGGTAGAGGATGTCTGCCACCATGTTCAGATATTTCTCCCGTCATTACCTCTTCAAGGGAAACAAATCGAGCATTAGGTATATGGCCTTTGTCATAAAGTTCTTGCCCTGCCCGCGTGTCTGATAGCTCACCTCTGGCATCTAAGATTACTATATTATCCTTATATAAGTTTTCTTCTAACCATTTATAATTAACAAAATTTTTCATAAATGTCTCCTCTTTAAATTTAATTATAAATAATATACCCTAGGGTAGACGATATACGCTAAAGTCAATAAAAGTCCACTAACAGATTAACGTTTTAATCGTCAGTGGACCTTTTGGTTTACATGTGATATTTTTATTTCTTTACAACACTTGATTTCAAGTATATAACCCCAAATCCATCCACTCTTCCTTGGATATCATGTCCATCTACTTCATCATCTAGGATTTGAATATTCTTAGCTTTAGCTCCTTGTTTAATAGTATCGCCACCAAGCTTTAAATCCCTTATAACAGTAACATCGTCACCATTCTCCAGAGGATTCCCATTGGAGTCTCTAATAATCAAAGCCTCCTCAGCAGCTCTTTGGCTCTCCTCAGTCCACTCATTAAAACACATCGGGCAAATAAATAAATGTCCCTCTTGATAAGTATATTCCCCATCACACTTAGGGCAATTTGGTAAACTCATATTAATTGTCCTCATTTCTTTATATTCTTAATGGTATTATACCATATATTGATGACAATTTTTCTAATCTAGCTAATTCCTATCTATTTCCAAGTCCATTCTAACTTATAAATTGAGATTATTATGGGATTGACTGTATCTAACTCTATAAGACAGTATCTCTTCTTCTAAACTTATTCGGCTAATTCTAATTTAATTTGGTTTCTGTTTACTTCGCGTTTTTCTTCTTCCACTACTCCATTGTAGCAAGTTCTACATAGGGGTTCGTATTCGTCTGCTGCACCTATTAAAACTCTATCCCCTGAATTTACTTTTCTGTGACTTACCCATGCATCAGTTCCGCACATGGTACAAACTGCGTGATGCTTATTGAGATAATCAGATATAGGCAGTAGTTCCTTTACTACTTCAAAAGCTATGCCATTGTAATCCATATCTAATCCAGCTACTACTATGGTGATTCCACTTTTTAATATATTTGATAATTGATTTTTTATTTCTTCTATTTCTCCGCCCAAGAACTGGATTTCATCAATACCGATAACTTCTGGTTTCTTGGAAAATACGTCTTTCGATAACTCTTCTATTCCAGATACGCCAATGGCTTCCATACCACCTTCACCGTGGATTGTAATCATTTCTCCACCCCTTGTGTCGACAGTGGGCTTATAAGCGATGACTTTGTATCCTGCTATTTTGAATCTATTTAAATCCTTTTTTAAACTGGAAGTTTTTCCTGAAAACATTGAACCTGTGTGAATAATTAATTTGCCTTTATATTGATGCATAACTACCTCCATTAATTACATAGATTATAAGGAAATATTTTTTTATTTTCAAGTCTTGTAAATGATAGTGGAATATGATAAAGAGTTACAAATGTTTACAGTTTCCATATTCTATTGAACATAGCAATTATATATTTTATAATCAAATTAACAATAAATGTGAGGTGCGATATGAAAAAAAATAAAATTTTACTTTTACTCTTGCTATTAGGTTTGATCCTCGCATCATGTGGAAGTAGTAATTCTTCTTACGACAAACATGCTCCTAGTAATACCTATGAAGAAGTTGCACAAACCCCAGCAGAGTCAGCACCAGAGTCCATGAGAACCGAAGGTATAGATTCTACTGAAGATTTAAATATTCCCAGCGATAGAAAAGTAATAGTCACCTACTCCATGACTATGGAGACCAAAGAATATGACGAGTCCATGAAAGAATTAAACGCATTAATTAATTCCTTCAATGGAGTTCGTACTTATATTCAAGAAGACAATTATAACACTAGAAACATTAATTTAGCAGTTTCAATACCAAGGGACAAAGCTACAGAATTTGTAGATGAAATCGGAAAAATTGAAACCCTAGTAATAAAAGATAAAAACTTAAGTAGTGAAGATGTAACGGATAAATATACAGATACGGAATTGCGACTTAAGACTCTACGCGAGAAATTGGAAAGACTTAACAATCTTCAAGCAGAACAATCCGAGCTGGAAGATCTGTTGAAATTAGAAAATGAAATCACCGATACGATTTTGGAAATCGAGAGGATAGAAGGTTCCCTTAAATCTATGGACTCCAAAATAGATTATACTAGAATAAACATTACTCTAAGGGAAATTAGCTCTGTTGTAAGCACCTATACAAGGCCTGCATTTGGAAATAGATTGTCTACAGCTTTTGCAGAATCCATCGATAATTTCATATATGGATTCCAAGAGTTAATCATAGGAATAATATATGCTGCACCAAGTTTATTACTTTTTGCAATATTTATTGCTATAGCATTTTTCGTCGGACGATTAATATACAGAAAGTTTTTCAAAAATAAAATGCCAAAATCTCCAGTGCAACCAAAAGGCAGAAGAGAATATGGAATTAAAACAGAAAACGATGATAAATCTGAATAAAAATTTGTAGCCCTCCCATTGTATGGGACTTTAGGTAAAGCTATCCTATTTGTCTTTACGTTTACAAATTTTAAAATATGAGATTATAAAGGCCTAGCAAAATTAAAATGCTAGGCTTTAAACGGCATAAAATGCTGCAAGTGCGATATTTATAGATTTTCAATTTTTTCATACATATTCGCGAAAAATTTTTATCTTCTATATTATTGTTTCTTCATACGCTTCTACCATTGCTCTAGATGCATTTTCCCATGAAAAATTTTCTGCATATTTTCTTCCATTTTGTTTTATTTTATCATATAAGTCCAAGTCTTTTAGGGAATCTATGCAAGCATTTAAACTGGATAGGGAATTTCTTTGGTAGATAAGTCCGTTCTCTCGATCCTTTATTTGTTCTATCGTAGGTTCACTGTACGCTGCTATTACCGGCGTTCCCGATGCCATGGATTCTGTAATCACTAAGCCCAAGGTTTCGCTTACAGATGGGAAAATAAATGCATCGCCACTGGCATAGGCTTTTGAAAGTTCTTCTCCTTTTAAAAATCCTGTAAACACTGTATTAGTATCTTTGAATAAATCTTCCAGTTCAACCCTAGACGGTCCATCACCTATAATAGCAAGTCTTATGTCATCTCTAGAATCCATTAATTCTTTTAAAGATTCTATTTCCTTTTCCGGAGCTAATCTCCCAACAAAAATCAAAAGTATCTTATCTACTTCGCCATCAGTTAATTTAGCTCTCATCTTCTCACAATAAAATTTCTCATTTCTATTTACCGTATCCACGCCTATGGGCAAAACACGTAAACCTTCGATTCCATTTGCTTCCAATAAATTATGCATAGCTTCAGAAGTTACCAAATTTATTTTAGCGCTATTGTGCAAATCCTTTAAAAAGTTCCAAATATGAGGTTTCAAAAAACTAAAATTATAATGGTCTAAGTATTTTGGAGTGTTGGTATGAAAACTACAAATCAAAGGAATACCTAGTTTTTTTGCATAATGAACTCCACTAGCTGCCAAACTTATGGGATTGACAGCGTGGACTATATCAGGCTTAAACTCTTCGAAAATCTCTTTTATTTTAAGACTAGGTAGTGACCAAGCTCTCTGGGTATAGAAGAAAAATGTAAAAGCTGGCATAGGATATATCTTAGCCCCGTTATATTCTTCTTCAATCCCCTCTATATCAGGACAAATAATAATAACTTCATGGTCATTTTTCACCATATAATCTACAGCATTAGTCAATCTAGTCACCACGCCATCTGTAGAAGGTAGAAATGTTTCTGTAACCAATGCTATTTTCAATTTAGTTTATCTCCATGAAGGTGAATTCATAACATTGTCCTCTTTTACTCTATCCTTATGTTCTATTGCAAGTTGGAGAATATCCTTAATAACTTCTTCAGTCAGCAAATGAGGCTCCAATCCTAAATCTTTAAGTTCCGTGCATACAGCGTTGAAATAATGTTCTTCTTTTTCTACCCTTGGGTTTTCCACGTGCTCTATTGCTGCTTCCAAATCAAAATACTTTTTAGCAGCTTCTTGTACCCTGTTAGCCAAATCCAAGACGTTAAATTGCTCAGTTATTTGGTTATAAATTTTAAATTCTCCTGGCTTTGCTGGGTTTAGTGCTGCAAGTTCTATACATCTAACCGTATCTTCAATGTTTATAAATCCGCGCGTTTGGCCACCTTTTCCATAAACCGACATGGGAAGTCCCCTGGCTGCTTGGACGATAAATCTATTCATTACGGTTCCGTAAATTCCATCGTAGTCGAATCTGTTAACTAAAATAGGATCCATTTTCGTTTCTTCAGTGTTTATTCCATAGACCACACCTTGATTTAAGTCCGTCGCCCTAATCCCCCAAGATCTTACAGCAAAATCGATATTATTAGTATCGTGTACTTTTGTTAAATGATAGAAGGAACCTGCTCTTTTAGGATATAAGAACGTATCCTTTCTGCCCTTGTGTTCAATTTCTAAATACCCTTCTTCGATATCTATATTGGGCGTTCCATACTCTCCCATTGTCCCTAGTTTAATCAGGTGACAGTCGGGATTGAATTCCTTAATGGCATAAAGTACGTTAAGATTTCCCAGTACATTATTGGATTGTGTGTAAATGGCATGATTTCTAGAAATCATAGAATAAGGTGCAGAACGTTGCTCCGCAAAATGAACAAATGCTTCTGGCTCAAATTTTTGAAATACATCTGCCAAGAAATCATAATCGTTCAAATCTCCAATATACACTTCTATGTCTTTTCCAGTTAGCTCTTTCCATTTAGAAACTCTTTTCTCAATTGGAGCGATTGGAGTCAGTGAATTGGAATTTAATTCCTCATCAATTTCTCTTCTCACCAAATTATCTATAATGGCTACATCAAAACCTCTTTTAGAAAGATATAACGATGTTGGCCATCCACAAAATCCATCCCCACCAGCGACAATAATTTTCATTTTATTGATTCCCTCCTATTTGATATCTAACTAGATTATATCAAATACTCTTTATGGTTTTACGGTTTCAAAAAGATTTTAGCAATTTTTCACATGGTCATAATATTTTCTTAACCCAAACTAACAATCACTTTACAAATGCAGGGAATTTCACCTGTTTTATCTGATATAATTAATATTAGAGGTGATATATTTGATAATTGGAATAGACGTAGGCGGTACAAATATCGACGGTGTAATAATCCATAACAAAAATATAATACGAAAAGTTAAAAATTCCGTAGACAAAGAAGATCTCTTCGCCACCATTTATAATGCAATTAAAGAATTGACCCAAGGTGTAGAAAAATCTAAAATCCAAAGGATTAATTTAAGTACCACTATTTCTACTAACGCTATTGTGGAAGGAAAAACTGAAGACGTATTATTAATTATCCAAAGTGGCCCTGGAATACAAAATAATTTTTCTGAGAGTTTTAAATTCCTTGAAGAAGTCGATGGATATGTAGATCATAGAGGAGTAGTCGTAAAGGAATTGGATATAGAAGAAATTAAGTATATCAAAACCGATAGAAAATATGAGCATCTGGACTCAGCCGCTATAGTGACGAAATTTTCCACCAGAAATCCAGAAAGTGAAATCAAAATCAAAAAAATATTCCAAGAAGAATACAAATACATAAGCACAGGACATTCCCTATCTGGAAATCTCAACTTTCCTAGAAGAGTAAACACTGCATATTTAAACAGCTCTGTCTCAAAAGTTTTTTCAAGTTTTTTAGACGATATTAAAAATGCACTGGAAGCAGAAGGAATCACCGCACCGATTTATATACTAAAAGCAGATGGCGGAACTATGGATATGAAAAATGCTTATTCCCTTCCCATCCAGTCCATTCTCTCAGGACCAGCAGCCAGTTTTATGGGAATAAGCGCTTTAGAAGATACAACTGAAGACTCAATATATTTGGACATCGGAGGAACTACCACTGACATATTCTTTTTAGTAGATGGAGTACCTCTATTCGAGCCAATAGGAATTGAAATAGATAAGCTAAAAACTTTAGTCCGATCCATATACTCCTATTCTATAGGATTAGGTGGAGACAGCGTAGTTAAAATAATAGATGGAAAAATTAAAATCGGTCCCGAAAGACTAGACAGACCAATGGCGCTAGGAGGTAAATATCCCACCGTTACAGATGCCATGGCAGTCTTAGATTTAATAAATTTTGGAGACAAAGAAAAAGCACTAACAGGTATGGAGAAATTATCTCTCGTGATGAATTTAGATGCTATCCAATGTTCTCAAAGCATATTACAAGAATGTGGCGAAATTATATTTTCCACAGTTGAAGTATTGCTAAACAAAATTAATTCCAAGCCATTATTTACAGTAAAAGAAGTTTTAGAAGGAAAAAAGCTACAGCCCAAAGAGATTAAAATCATCGGAGGTCCAGCAAAAATCTTGTCTAAATATATAGAAGAGCGATTTGATTTAAACACAATAGTAACTGGAAATCACGAAATTGCAAATGCCATTGGCGCAGCCCTTTCCAAGCCCACTTTTGAAATAAATTTACATGCAGACACAGTAAATAAAATTCTTTCAATACCAGAAGAAAATATTTATAAAAATATTTCCAGTAAATTTTCACTAAAAGATGGAAGGGATTTAGTTTTTAAATATTTAAAAACTAAAGGAAAATCTTC
This sequence comes from Tissierellia bacterium, assembly GCA_012513395.1. Next base: position 7,719 of record JAAZCH010000051.1, on the reverse strand, counting down.
AGGAGAAGAAAATCCAGATATTGAAATCCTAGAAGAAAATGAGTTCAATATGGTGGACGGATGGAAGTTTGGAAAAAATATTAGAATAAAAGGACAAGTACAACCAGGACTTATCTATTCAATGAGAGGTGATAATTTTGAAAGCGAAAAATAAATTAGGCTTAGTATTCTTTCCTGCCTTTGATTGGGCAATTTCTCCCACTCATCCAGAACGAGAAGAAAGACTATTATACACAAAAGACCAACTATTTGAAGAAGGAATAGAGGACATTGAAGGCATAAAAATGTTCAACCCAGATATCGCCAGCTATAAAGACATCGAAAGAGTCCATTTCGCCGTACCAAATGTGGAAAAACGAATAACAAAATCTCATCTCGTCTCCATCGGCGGAGCCATAAAAGCCTTTGATTTATATTTTTCAGGAGAAGTAGACAAATCCTTCGCCCTAGTAAGACCACCAGGACACCACGCCCACCGAGTAGTCTACGGAGACCGAGGATTTTGCATCGCAAATGTGGAAGCAGTGGCGCTGGAGCATATGAGAGAAAAATACAAAGATCTTCGAGTAGCAATTGTAGACACGGACTGTCATCACGGCGATGGCACAGAAGATATTTATTACAATGACAAAAACACACTAGTAATTTCCCTGCACCAAGACGGCAGAACTCTATACCCCGGCACAGGAAGTATGAATGAAATGGGAGGTCCGGCAGCGTATGGCTACAACGTCAATATCCCTCTCCCACCAGGTACAGGAGACGAAGGATTTCTATACGTTTTAGAAAATGTAGTTATGCCAATACTAAAAGATTATAAGCCGGATTTAATAATAAATTCTGCCGGCCAAGACAATCACTACTCAGATCCTCTAACCAATATGAATTTCTCAGCCCAAGGATATGCCAAATTAAATGAAATATTAAATCCTAACATAGCAGTACTAGAAGGAGGCTACTCCATTGAAGACGCCCTTCCCTATGTAAATCTAGGAATTATTCTAGCCATGGCAGGAATGGATTATTCACAAATAAGAGAGCCAAACTACTCACCTACAAAAGTTGCCCAATCCCGAGAGGTCACAGAATATATAAAGCAAATTTCCAAAGCTGTAATGGAAGGATGGAACAACAAGGAACTTCTAGGACAAAATAAATTTAAAAACATAGAAATTTATGAAAAACCTAAACAGATTTACTACGACACAGATGGAATTATGGAAAACCAAACCCAATACTTCAAAATCTGTAAAAAATGTTCAGGACTAAATCACATAATTTCCAAAAGCGATTCAGGTTTTAAGATAAAAGCCATAACAATTCCTAGAGATGCATGTAAAAACTGTGTCGACGAAGGATATAAAGAATATAAGAAAACAGAATCAAATTATACAAATATTTATCTACAAGACAGATTAAACGACGAATATTTTCAAAAATAAAATCCATTTAATAAAAACAATTTAAATCTAATTGTTTTTATTTTTTTATTGTAAGAGAATTATTTAATTTTAATATTTTTATAGCGCTCAAAAACTTTAGTAAATTAATTCGGATTTTTTTTATTTTTAAGGTTTTGCTATGCCGAGCAAAGGCTTCACAGCTCACTACTATTACATACAATTAGTTGTAATTATATTTATTTCCAAGCAATGCATTCCCAAATACAAGCCCTGCAGCTACCCCACCATTTCCTCCTGGAACAAAAATATTTTCAAGCCCCAATTCAAGTTCTACATCTTGTCTATGAATCTCCACAACTCCATTCATATACCCTAATACTCCCACCCTATTATTTGCTAGTGACATATTAATTTAAAGAAAGTATATTATTCTCATCTGAGTTTATACAAGTACAAATTTTTTATTTAATCCCTAGTAAAACACTTGCATATGTTCTACGAAAAGGGTATAATATAATAAGTAAAAATTAAGAGGGAGGCAATATAAATGGAATTTACAAAAGATATGTTAATTGGTGATATTATTAGAAAAAATCCTGAAACTATTGGCGTATTAATGCATCACGGCATGGCTTGTGTTGGATGCCCTTCTAGCCAAATGGAATCTATAGAAGAAGCTGCAATGGTTCATGGATTGAATTTAGATACATTAATGGAAGATTTAAATAAAATAACTGCATAAGTAAAATAAATGAAGGTGCCTAGATGGCACCTTTTTTGGTTGTGAAAGTGTGGATATAACTAATCTTTTATTTTTATATATTTTCGATTGAGTTTGAATAATCTATATCCTGTGTATATAATTAGTACCACATATAGTATATAAAATAATCCAAATAATTGATAAAATCCGAAACCAATTAAATACTTATGGGGCTCTCTTATCATATTTCGAGTATCTGGTAAGAAAATTCCTACGAAAATTAAAATCAAAGGTAACAATCTAGCAACAAATATTCTATTCACTAGATTAAGTCTAGATTCATCGTCAGAAAAAATTTCTATATCGGCTTCTTTGGCATCTTTTCTAAAGTATGACCATCCAACGAACTCCAATAGATATTCCCATCCATAATCTTCGAATAGTTTTATATATGAATTCTTTTCTCCACCTTTAAAATTATTGAAATCTAATCTATATACAATATCTTTAGGTTCTCCTTTTTGGAATTTATAAAACCCTGGAAAGAAAATACTCTCTAAATGATATCCTTTGTTAGCCATCTCTCTAAGGTATTTTTCTTCCTTTTCATAGTCGGAAATTGTAAAGAAATTAAATTTTGTAATACTATCAATTTTCCCCATTTATATATTCTCCTTTGCTATTTTTATAAAGTCTTTCTATTCTATTAATCTCAAGATCTAGTATTTCTTTTCCTAATTCTGTTGTCTTGTAGAATTTTCGTTTTTCTTCTTCTCTTATGAAGACTATTAGATTATCCTTTTCCATTTTGCTCAATGTTCCGTACATGGTACCTGGGCTTATGGAAATTTCTCCTCCTGTCATTTCGCTTACAACTTGTCCAATATTATATCCGTGCATCTCTTCTTGTAGACAGTATAGAATATAAAATCCAGTTTCTGTCATAGGCACATATATTCTTATTATTCTTTCATCCATTATCTCACTCCATATTTATTTCGATACATCGCACTTCGATACATGTCGTTATATCGTACCTCGATATATAAATCAATTGTTCAATGTAAATATTTTATAAAATATCTATTATTATAGACAGTTACTTTAAATATATCATTCAATTTTCTGAATATGTTTTATCCTTTATGGTAAAATAATATTAAGAAATTAATTGGAGGGCTTTATGGAAGGTTATATAATGGCACTGGATGCTGGTACAACTAGCAGTAGAGCTATCATTTTCGACAAAGAGGGAAATATTATCTCCACATCCCAAAGAGAGTTGGAGCAGATTTATCCTAATCCTGGTTGGGTGGAGCAAAACCCTATGGAAATTTGGGCGACGCAGTACTCTACGGCTTTGGAAGCTTTGGAGCAAGCGGGAATACAGGCTCATGAAATAAAAGCTATAGGAATCGCTAACCAAAGGGAGACTACTATACTGTGGAATAAAAATACTGGTAGGCCTATTTATAATGCAATCGTATGGCAATGTAGGAGAACTTCTAATATAACTGATGAATTAAAATCTAGGGGATTAGAAGAAAATATAAAACAAAAAACTGGATTGGTAGTTGATGCTTATTTTAGTGGTACAAAGATTAAGTGGATCCTAGACAATGTACAGGGTGCTAGAGATTTAGCTGAAAATGACGATTTACTTTTCGGCACAGTAGATTCTTGGATACTTTGGAATTTAACTAAGGGAAAAGCCCACGCTACGGATTACTCCAATGCTAGTAGAACTATGATTTATAATATTAGAGATTTGGATTGGGATGAAGAAATTCTAGGATATCTAGATATTCCTAAATCTATTCTTCCTTTCGTTAAAAATTCTTCTGACAACTACGGTCATACAGATTCTAGTTTATTTGGTGGTGTGGAAATTCCCATTACTGGAATAGCTGGGGATCAACAAGCTTCTCTATTTGGACAAGCATGCTTTTATCCTGGTATGGTTAAAAACACATATGGCACTGGGTGTTTTGTTTTAATGAATACTGGGAAGGAGTTAATAGATTCTAAGAATGGATTAATATCCACAATCGCCTGGGGATTGGATGGAAAAATTACATATGCCCTGGAGGGTTCTATTTTCAATGCTGGTTCTGCTATTCAATGGCTAAGGGATGAATTGAAGTTAATTTATGACGCTCCTATGAGTGAATATTATGCTAATATTATTACTGATACTGAGGGAGTGTATATGGTTCCTGCTTTTACTGGACTGGGTGCACCTTATTGGGATATGTATGCTAGGGGTGGAATCTTCGGTCTTGCTCGTGGTACTAAGAGAGAGCATATCGTTCGCGCAACTTTGGAGTCTTTGGCGTATCAAAGTAGAGATGTCATTGATGTGATGAAGGAAGATTCTCACTTGGAACTAAAAAGCATTAGGGTCAATGGTGGGGCAACTACAAATGATTTCTTGATGCAATTTCAAGCTGATATTATGGATATTGATGTAGAGAGGCCTGAAGTTATAGAGGCTACAGCACTTGGTGTTGCATATTTAGCTGGTCTAAATGTCGGTTACTGGAAAAATATTGAAGAGATTTACGAAGATTTTAAATTAGAGAGATTATTTAGTCCTGATATGGATGAAGACACAAGGACTAAGAAATATAAATATTGGAAAAAAGCTGTTGAAAGAACTATGGATTGGATAGAACCGGAAATATAGAGTACAGATGACAGAGATTTTTCGGCATGGGATTTAGATATGTCGAAGCAAAGAGGTGGAGTTAGCTTTAAGCGGCATACAATGCCGCGGGTACGATCGATAAATATTTTTTGAATATAGATTTGTTAGGAGGGAGTTAATATAATGGGAGAAAGTAAATTTAATAGGAAAGAAAATTTGATTATTGAGATTCACAACTCGATTACTCATGGTATAGGCGTGGTTTTAGGTGTGATATTTTTACTTATGCTGATCTTGCCTAGAATTAGATCTGGAAATATTACCGGTGTTGTCGCCTATTCTATTTATGGTGGTTGTTTCATTTTGATGTTTTTGATGAGCACGATTTATCATGCTGTTCAGCTTCCTAAGGCGAAGTCTATTCTTAGAATATTTGATCACATTTCTATTTATTATTTTATAGCTGGTAGCTTTACCCCTGCGATATTATTGTTAACTAGTGGAAAGTTTAGAGTGTTTTTTATCATACTAATTTGGGCTATTGCTGTATTGGGTACAATTTTTAAGGTTGCGACTTACAAAAGTTATGACAAATTAAAATCCATTTCTACATTATTATATGTGGGCATGGGTTGGTTGGCAGTTTTTTTGATTAAGCCAATTTTAAATAATGTTTCGTGGAAGTTTTTATTGCTATTGGTTATTGGCGGGCTTTTATATACTGTAGGTACGTTTTTTTACAAGTCTAATAGATTTAAATACAATCATGTAATTTGGCATTTGTTTGTATTAGCTGCAGCGATTGTACATTTTAATGCTTTTTATTTATATTTATAATGTAGTTATAGCCTTATTGTCTATACGAGGAGATGGGATTTGCTTTAAGCGGCATATAATGCCGCGGCTAAGATTTCTTGTTTATTTATATATTTCTTTTCTATTCCCTATTTCTAACACCAAAACTATTACTTTTTCGTCTTCGATTCTACAGATAATTCTATAATCTCCTACTCTATATCGCCATCTATCTTTTAAGTTGCCTATGAGTGCTTTTCCTTTTTCTCTTGGATTTTCACTTCCTTGAATATTTTTTAATAGATACGCCATTATCATACCACTTATATTTTTATCGAGTTTTTTCAATTGCTTCTTAGAATGCAATGTGAATTCAATTTTATAGGTCATCTTCATCTACCAATTCCTTCAGGACTTCTTCAAAAGAAAAGGTCACAGGATTTTTTAAATATTCTTCATAGGCTCTTTCATATGCCTTTAAATCCAATTCATCTTCTATCTTTTCAATTGCGGAGTCCCTAAGGAGCTGAGATATTGAAATATTATTTATTTTTGCATATTGTTTTAATAAGTTTTCTTCTTCTTTATTTACTCTTACACTTAATACAGTCATTTATATCACCTCTGTGCTACAATTGTAATACAATTTAGGCTTGAAGTCAATTGCTGTAGTCGTCGCATTGTATGCGACTTGAAGTATGGCTTATCTATCTGATTTGGAATCTTGGAAAATTTTGGGCATAGAATTCGGAGATGTCAGGACAGAAAGATGGGGTTGGCTTTAAGCGGCATATAATGCCGCGGGTACAAGAAACATAATTTCATTAATACAAATTATATGTAATAAAAAAGGAGACTATTTCTAATCTCCGAATTTTATATTAATCTACTAGTTCAAGTATCGCCATTTCTGCACCGTCGCCACGTCTTTGTCCTAATTTTAGAACTCTGGTGTAGCCACCTTCTCTTTTTTCAAATCTTGGTGCGATTTCAGTAAATAGCAAATGAACTACTTCGTCGTCATATAGATATGAGATTGCTTGCTTTCTGGAATGCAAATCTCCTTTTTTACCAAGGGTAATCATTCTATCAGTTATTCTTTGTGCTTCTTTTGCTTTTTGAAGTGTAGTTGTTATTCTACCACTTTTTAAAGCTGAAGTTGTAAGATTTCTGAGCATATGATTTCTATGGTCTGCTGTACGACCTAGCTTTCTTAGCTTTGCCATTATTTCCTCCTTTAGACTTCTTCTTCTTTTAAACTCAGGTCTAGTTCTGCAAGTTTAACTTTTACTTCAGTCAAAGATTTTTTACCTAAGTTTCTTACTTTCATCATTTCGCTTTCGGTTTTATCAATTAATTCCTCTACTGTATTGATGCCTGCTCGTTTCAAGCAGTTGTAAGATCTTACTGATAGGTCTAGTTCTTCCACTGTCATCTCTAGAACTTTTTCTTTGTCCTCTTCTTCTTTTTCCACCATGATTTCTACTTCGTTAACGTGTTCAGTCATATTAACGAATAAATCTAGGTGTTCTATGAGAACTTTCGCCGCTAAACTTACTGCCTCTCTGGCTATTATTGAACCATAAGTTTCAACTTCAAGAATTAGTCTTTCGTAGTCGATTCTTTGTCCAACTCTAGTATTTTCGCTTTTCCAATTTACGGATTTCACTGGCGAGTAATTCGCGTCTATGAGTATAGCTTCAATGTCTGTGTTTTCGTCTTTAATATATTCTGCAGGTACATACCCTCTTCCCCTTGTGACTTCCATTTCCATATAGAGATGTCCGTCTTCGTTTAGGGTTGCTATATATTGATCTGGATCGTTTATTACTACATCTGTTCCAGTTATTATATCAGATGCTTTTACCTCACAGGGTCCAACTTTGTCAATTAAAACTGATACTGGTTCTTCTGATTCCATGGTTAGTACTAGTTGTTTTATATTCAGGATTAATTCTTGAACGTCTTCTAGCATTCCTGGAACTGTGTCGAACTCATGCTGAACGCCTCTTACATTTATTTTGGATACTGCTGCACCTGGCAATGAAGATAAAAGTATTCGTCTTATCGAATTCCCTAAGGTTATAGCATAACCTCTTTCCAAAGGTTCGACTACAAACCTACCATAATTGCTATCTTCTTCCTCGTTTTGTATGGTAACCATAGGTTTT
>JAAZCH010000050.1 GCA_012513395.1 Tissierellia bacterium | reverse complement strand
TTGTTATGCAGAGTTAGGAGCATCGGATCCGGTTGCTGGTGGGAGTACGATTTATTTGAAAAAAGCTTATTCTCCAATGGTGAGCTTTATCAGTGGATTTTCAGGATTTTTGGTAAGTGGACCAGGTTCCATAGCAGGACTTGCAATAGCGCTACCTACTGCATTAAAAGGATCATTAGGCCTAGGAGATAACGGAGTTAAGATAATCGCAGTGGCATTAATTCTTGGACTTACTTTTGTAAATATGCGAGGAGTAAAATTTGGAGCTACTATCCAAAACCTATCTATGGTGGGGAAGATGATTCCAATTTTAATTATTCTAATCTTAGGACTCACTATGGGCAAGGAAAGTCCAGATATGTCCATCATTCCTGCAAGTTCTGGAAACGTAAGTTTTACAAATCTCATTTCCATGACTGCATTTGCGGTAGTGGCAACACTTTGGGCTTACGAAGGATGGGCGAATCTAAATACAGTTGCAGAAGAGATAAAAAATCCTGCAAAGAATTTGCCTCTTTCTATAATTATTGCCATAGCAGGAATTACGGTTACTTATGCTTTGTTTAATTTTGCAATCTTCAAAGTAGTTCCATTTTCACAAATTCAAACTCAAATCGAAGCAGGAGATTATTATTTGGGAACTACAGCTGCAAATATTTTATTAGGAAACTGGGGCGGTAGATTGGTAATGATCACCATGGTTATAGCAATGTTCGGATCCTTGAATGGGTGTATATTGGCTTTTCCAAGATCCTATTACGCAATGGCAAAAGAGGGAATGTTCTTTGAAAGCTTTAGCTTTTTACATCCCCAATATGGAGTTCCGACAAATGCAATAATCGCCCAAGCGGTAATTTCAATTGTGCTTGTGGTTTTCAGATCCCTAGACCAATTGACATCCTTGGTAGTTTTTTCAGGAATGATTTTTAAAGTGTTAGTAGTACTAGCTGTTATTATTTACAGGAAAAAATTCCCAGCTATGGACAGACCCTATAAAGTATTTTTATATCCCTTCACAGTTATCCTAACTGCAATATTATTTTTGGGATTAGTAGTGAATACTTTAATAGAAGACCCAGTAACATCAGGCCTTTCAGTAGTCAGTATAATTATTGGAGGATTGTTGTATAAGTATTTTGAAAAGAGAAATAGAGGATAGTGTACAGTTTACAGCGTACAGTGTACAGTTGGCTACGCCTACGTGTGACAAATAGACCCGTGTTGGAAGAGAAAAATTTAAGTAGTAGATAGTAGATAGAGGCCTATGGCTAAGTTGGACAGAATTAATTTGTCTTGCTAAGCCGTAGGCCTCTACTAATTAATAATTACTATTTACTATCTATCTTTTTACTATCTTTCTTCTAGTACTGATAATTAATTTCAATATTCTTATTGCAAAATTGAAAATTCGTTGTATAATAGTATTGATAACTAGTATCAAACATAAATATTAATATATATAGAAGGGGATTGGAAATGTTAAACTTACTTATGGCACCAAAATCCAATGACATGAAGATTTATAGAATAAAATGTAAAAGAGATTGCGACAATCACGTTCGTCATTTGAATAATTTAGGATTTGTAGAAGGTGCGAAAATATGTGTCGTTAGTGAAAATGCAGGAAATTTAATAGTGAAGGTAAAGGACTGTCGCGTGGCGATTGGAAAAGATATTGCAAAGACGATATACGTCGCATAGGGAGGAAAAATGGAGACATTAAAAACTGGAAAGACAGATCATTCATATAAAGTATTAAAAATTCACGGGCAAGGACCTCTTAAGAGAAGAATTATGGACATGGGAATTACCAAAGGTGCGGAAATTTATATTAGAAAAGTAGCGCCACTGGGAGACCCTATTCAAATTAACGTAAGAAATTACGAATTGAGTTTGAGACGAGACGATGCTTCTATGATAGAAGTAGAAGAAATAAGGGGAGAATAAATGAAAGTTAGAATAGCATTGGCAGGAAATCCCAATAGTGGGAAGACCACACTTTTTAATGAACTTACCGGCTCCCATCAATACGTTGGGAACTGGCCTGGAGTTACGGTAGAAAAAAAGGGTGGAAACTACAAAAAAAATAAAAACATAGAATTTACAGATTTACCTGGGGTATATTCCCTATCACCATACACC